>NZ_DATNJW010000352.1:0-3461 GCF_035603715.1 Mycobacterium sp.
GGGCTGTGGGACGGCGCTACCGAGAACAAGACCGTGGTACGCGCTCTGCTGGCCGACCTGGTTGACCGTGGCCTGGACTTCGATGATGGGCTGCTGGTGGTCATCGACGGCGCCAAGGCCCTGTCGGCGGCGGTGCGCGAGGTGTTCGGCGCCAAGGCGGCGATCCAAAGATGTACCTTGCATAAGCGGCGCATTAACCGGCCCTCGCGGCCAGGGTCAAGCAGACGGGTCGGTCGAATGATGGCGGCGTAGTCGTTCGAGGTGTTGATCGAGACTGGCCGCGACGCGCTCATGTCGGGCGGCTTCGTCGTCCCAGCCGCGGGCGTGGGCATCGGCCTGCAGGGCGCGGATGTCGTTGAGTTGCGCGCTGATCGTCGTGGTGGCCGCTGGGTCGGGGACGAAGAAGTCGCACTGTTCGCAGATGTTGGCGTAGGGGCAAGGCCCAGCGGCTTTGGGGCGGGCGCAGAAGCCATGTGCGAGTCGGGTTTTGAGCATCTCGGCGTGCAGCCAGGCGACCTTGTCGGGCACCGGCGGTGCGGCGTTGACGGAGGTCAGTGGGAGCAGTTGCCCGGCGCGGACTTTGTCCATCGCCGCCTGGTAGGCACTGCGGATGGTCGGGGTGGCGAGCTTGGCATAGCGCAGCGTCATCTCGGGGGTGACGTGGCCCATGAGCGCCATCAGCGCAGGCAACCCGATACCGCCGTTGATCAGGCTGGTGCCGAAGGTGTGCCGCAGCTGATGTGGCGTGATGTGTAGCAGCTGCCCGTCGCGGCCGCGCAGCCCGGCGACGGCGGCCGCGTCGAGCAGGCCCTTGCGCAGCCGGAATGACGTTGGCCGACGGCCGTGTTCGAGGAACAAGAACTCAGTTAGCCGACCGTCGCGGGGGTGAGGTAGCGCACGCTGGCGGCCCCGTTGAGCAATCCAGGCGTCGATCACCTGCACGGTGTCGGGATCGAGCGGCACCATGCGTTCGGAATTCAGCTTGCCGACCGGCACTCGCAGCCAGGTGCCGTGACCGGCGAAGTCCAGCAGGCAGTCCAGTTCCAGGTCGAGCAATTCGCCGATGCGCATGCCGGTGGCGCGTAGCAGCAACAGACCGGTACGCACCAGTGCGTCATCGAGATTCGCAATTGCGGTCGTCAGCGCCCGGTCGACGTCTGGGGTCAGCGCTCGGGGCAGCGCGTCGGGGATGCGCGGGATGTCGGCGTAGAACAGCAGCCTCCGCGGCGGCGCCGACGGCCAGCCCCAGCCGGCGATGTCTTCGAAGAAACAGCGCAGGTCGACCACGTCTTGGTGGAACGCAACCACGCCGATGGTGCGGCGCTCACGGTTCTTGCCGCGCCACGGCCGGGTCCGCGCCCACGCCAGATAGGGCTCAATGTGGCGGGTCCGTTCAATCTCCTCCAGCCGGGTCACCTCAGGGTGGTGGTCGGCCAAGTAGTCGAAGAACACCCGCAAAGCCTTAGTTCGCCCGGCCACTGTGTAGGGGCGCAGCGTGGTGGTCATCGTCTGCACGTAGCGGAGGACCTCGGTGCGGATCAGCGGCTGGCGGACACCGGCGGCGTGCACAAGTGGCCCAACCGCCACCGGCCCGCTCTGCCGTGGCGGGGTAGTCAGGCAGCCGAGCTGATAACAGGCCTGCTGCAAGGCGAACAGCCGGTGGCGGGCGTGGTGACGCGCCGAGGCAGACAGCGCGGCCGATCCATCCAATTGTCCAAGCACAGAGGCGAAGTCGTCCTCGGTCAGCTGCCGAACGCGCTTTCCCACATGTAGGCAGATCGTCGAGGCAGCCAGCAGCCCGACCTGCCGCTGCCAGTTGCTGCTCCAGCCCAGCACCGCGGCGGCTTCGGCGACCGCGGCCAAGTTGTCCGGCTCGTGTTCGGCCCACTGGACCGGCAGTCCGCACCCGGCTGGTTTGGCCAACAGTAACTCCACATCCGGGACCAGGTGCCGCTGGATGAAACACCACGAGACGAACGGCCACGCTTTTAGCCGGTGCAGGTCCATCAGCCGGGCCGGGGTGGGCCGGCGCATCCATACTGTCGGGTCGGGAAAGCGGTCCACGAAGCGGCGCGCGCTGCGACGCCGCGCGAATCGCACACTCGCGCAGGGCGACACCGTGTCGACGTGCGCGTCGTAGGCGGCGATCAGCTCAGCTGCGCCGCGCAACGGCGCGGCGTCCAGCACGCTGGCCGCCACACTCACCACGGCGATGCCTTGCGTGCAGCGGTGTACTCGGCGGCGAGGGTCTCGGCCGACAGGTGCACGTATTTTCCCGTTGTCTCCGGGCTGGCGTGCCCCATCAAATCCCGCAGCGCCAGCAGATCGATCCCGGCCGCGGCCAACTGCGTGCCATAGGTGTGCCGCAGCCGGTGCGGGCGCACCCGGGCCGCACCCGAGCGGGCCCGGTGGGTGCGAAAGATCCGACGCATCCCAGCCTCGGTCAACGGCTGTCCCGCGGTCGGCCCGCGCAACACGACGAAGCATTGCTCGGTCGCGCAATCCGCCGGACGTTCAAGCCGTAAGTAAGCAGCGAGTTCGGCGAAGAAAGGCCGGTCCACCGGAACCACTCGTTCCCGACCACCCTTGCCGACCACCCGCAACTGCCGGCGGCCGACGTCCACCTCAGCCAACAACAGACCGCGGACTTCGGCGGCGCGTAGTCCGCCGAGCAGCATCAGCAGCACCATCGCGCGGTCGCGGTGAGTGTTCAGGTCGCTCAGAAACGCCTCAACCTCAGCTAGCTCAAGGCTTTCCGGCAATAGCCGCTGCTCCCGCACCAGCCGGCCGCCCGACCGCCGGTGACGAGCCGGGATATGGCCCAGCAGGCCCCGACGCGCCCGAAGCCCGCTGGTGCGCCGCGGCGCCGGCACCGGACTGGCCATCACCACGCCAGTGATCACCGCGAACTCGAACAGTGCCCGCACCGCGGCGATGCGCCGGTTCTGCGTCGCAGCAGCGGCGCCCCGCCGCTCGGACAACCGGACCACTGTCGAACCCGCCGTGCGCTTGGGCTGCGTCTGCCAGTCCAGATAGTCAAACAAGTCGGTCGGCCGCACCTCGGCCAGACCAACCCCCTGCCCGGCGAGGAACCGCAAAAAGTTCAACACGTCATACGCATACGCGCGCCGCGTCGCCCGAGCGAAGTTCCTGCCCTTCAGATGCGCCAGGAACCGGTTCACCATCGCGACGTCGTCGCGCTGCCCAATGGCGACCTGACCGGCAATCAGGAAGACGTCTCCGTCACCGGCAACCCGAAGCCCCATCGGCACCTCCAAGCGGAAAGCCCACCAACCTCTAGTGTCAGCACCCACGAGCCTCACTGGTGGGACCTCACCTGCACAGAGCGTGTCGCCCTTCCGAGGGCCGGTTAACGGATAATTTGATGGCCATCACCCCAAAGTCCTCCTGGCCGTGGGTGCGCACCCTGCTGCACTCGGAAGGGCGACACGCTCTGTGCA
>NZ_DATNJW010000353.1:0-17624 GCF_035603715.1 Mycobacterium sp.
GATGCAATCCTTCACCGTGCGATTCCACGTCGACGCACCGCCGAGGAAGGTGTGGCGGGTGCTGCACCCGAAGGTGCCGCCGAACGCGCCGAAGCCGCGGGTGCTTGAGTGGCCGACCGGCAGCATGGAGATCCTGAACGAAGGCGACGAAGCCGGCGAGGGTCTCGTTCGCACCTGCGTCTTCCCGGTGCCCAAGTACTTGTTGTCGGGTGGCAAAGGGCGCTCGTGGGAGACGGTCACCGAGGCGACCATCAACAAGGTGTCGCGCTATGTCGCGATCGGGAAGCCGCTGTGGTCGCGTGCCGAGGGCTATCACGAACTCGAGGAGCAGCCCGACGGCACCACCGTGCTCACCTTCCATGAGACGTATCACGCGTTCAACCCGTTGTTGCGTCTGCTGCTCGAACGACCGGTCCACGCAAGGATTTCTCGCGACAACATCGACATTTACGAGCACGCGCTCAGCTACGTCGGGGCGGTCAAGCGACTGGCATAGCCGGCTCCCCGCCGGTGCACCATTGGAACGTACTGGCCAGTAGCTGAAAATTGTTTCTTAGCAAAGTATTAAACGCTGGAACAGGTGACCTTAGAGTAGCCAATTAGCGTCTCAAACAGGTTCGGGTCATCGTTGATCCCGATATTGCAGGAACAGTGTTTGGGGATGGGGACCGCTCTAATGAAGGACTCGATCAGCACGGCAGCCTCCTTGGCGCCGCGGCGCGCCCATCTCCCCTTCGACTGCAACGGCGCCGCGGTGCGCGCACAATGCCGACACCTGGCAACCGTCGTCACAATTAGCGGCACGATCGACGCGAGCAACGTGGACCAGGTCATCGACTACGCCCAGCGCTTCAACTTGCCGGACAAGCCATTTGTCCTCGAGCTCTCGGGCGTGGACTCGTTCGCCGCACAGGCTGTGCGACTTCTCCACCGGGTGGACGACGCCTGCAGCGCCGCCGGGCTGGAATGGGCGCTGATCCCCAGCCAAGCAGTGAGTCTGACGATGCTGCTCACCGGCGAGGACACCAGCTTCCCCACCGCTGCCACCGTGCACGAGGCGCTGCAGTATTTCGCCGACGCCAACACCGCCCGTCGTCGGCTATTGCTACCGCTGCTGACAAAAACCGCGTAGCCCGGCAAATGGGCTGGGGCGTGTATTCCGCGAAGTCCGTATGCTGCTATTCGTGACGTCCAAGTCAACCGCTTCGGCTGCCGTGGCGCTGATCGCGCTGGGCTGGGGTGTGTCCGCAGGCCTCGCCAGCGCCGACCCCCCTGCTCCGGCGCCCGCTCCACCTCCGGCTCCTGCGTCACCGCCTCCGGCGGCGCCGGCCGGCGGTCCCAAGACGACGATCGACCACGATGGTGTCTACAACGTGGGAACCGACATCGTGCCGGGCGTCTACACCTCGGCCGGTCCGGTGGGCAGCGGCGTTTGCTACTGGAAGCGGCTCGGCGATGACGCCAAGCAACCGCTCGACAACGCCATGAGCAAGAAGCCGCAGATTGTGAAGATCGATCCGACCGACAAGACGTTCAAGACAGATGGCTGCCAGGCCTGGCAGAAGAACGACGCTGCGGTCCCCGACCCCGGCAAGTCACCCGGCGAAGCCGGGTTGTCGCTGGGCATCCTCAACACGCTGATCGGCGGCGGCGGCGCACCGGCACCTCGAGACACACCGCCAGCGCCCGCGCCGCCACCGGCGCCGGCTGCACCCAAGCCGTGACGTTCTAATCGCGAGGGGCATGGAGACCGTCGAATACGCCGCCGGTCGGCTGGCAGACGTCTTCGGCGAGCCCTCCCAACCCACGGTTCTGCTGTGGCACGGCCAACAGCCTGACGCGCGCTCGTCGGTGCGACCACTTGCCGAACTCATTGCCGGTCATGGTCTGGGTGTCATCGCTCCGGACTGGGATTCCTCCGCCCACGACGGCGGCCGTGCCGACCTGCTGGACTCGGTGCACTTCGCCCGCGAGCGGGTTGACCACCCCGACAGTCTGGTACTCGCCGGCTGGTCGATGGGAGGCCTCGCCGCGGCGGCGCTGACCGTGCAGGCGCAGCGGCTAGGAGTGGCTTTCGGGCATACCGTCTGCCTTGCCGGCGCGTTCATGGTGCCCGACCCGATCTTCAACGAGCTGCCGGCAACCCGGGTGAACGATGGCGCGCCGCGCTCCCCGTTCACGCTCTTGCACGGCGTCGCCGATCGCGTCGTCCCGCTTTCGGTGGCCGACGATTTCGCCGCGGCGCTGCGGCAGCACGACTGGCCGGTGCAGGTTGTCGAGCTACCGGCCGACCACGGCTCGATCGCCGGCGCGGTCTACGACGCCCGCGCCGGGCGCTACCGCGCCGCGATCGACGCCAAGACGCTAGCCGTCGCCGCTGACGTCGCTGCCCGTATCGCTGACGCCGGCCGACCGATCCGGTGAGTGAGCCAGCCAGTCGTGCAGCTTCGCGTACACCAATGGGTGATTGAGCAAGTCGAAGTGATTCAACCCGGTCAGCGTCAGTCCAAGCTCCGGCTCGAACGGAATACGTCGTGACTTGCCCAGGCCAGCAGCGCTTTTCGGCCGGACGAGGTGATCGCCGGCGATCAACCCGAGCAGCGGCGGTGTGACCGCGGACGACACGAAGTGGTAGCGGACATGCGGCAGGAACGGTGTCTCGTGGCAACGGTCGCGCAGAAACTCATCCGGATCGGCGTCGGTCCAGTCCTCGTCGAGACACGCGCCGAACCGCAGGTCTTTCACGCCGTCGCTGCGAGCATTCAAAAAGGTTGCGATAGCGCGGGTTTCGGGCAACCGAGCCAACGCCCACGACGCGATGTTCACGCCCTTCTCCAGGTCGGCACCCAGATGCGGCGAGCTCAGACACACCACCCGGCTGACGGCGTCGGCCCAGCCGTGCTGTAGCTCGGCCCCGTAGTGGCATGCGCTGCGCGCCACCAGTCCGCCCATCGAATGGCCGACCAGGACGAGCTCGGTGATGGGGACCGGCCACTGGTCATGCAACAGCTCGAGAATCTCGGCAAGCGTGCGGCCATTGACCGACACGTGCAGCCCGGTGTTGTACCGCAGAAAGACCGGGCTGTATCCGAGATCGTCGCGCAACCGTTGGCCGTAGCTTCGACCGTCTTCGGCCTCGACCGACCGCCGGGACCACGACCGCTCGGTCAGACACCAACCGTGCACGAAGACGACGACGCGGTTGGCGGCCGCCGGGTACGCCTGCGCGAGGGCCTCCGTCGTCAGCGGTACCGGTTTGCCGCCGCACCGGATCGTCATCGCGGCCGCCAGCGGGCTCTCTTGTTCGGTCAACACATTGCCGTAGATTCCATTGACCGCGGCGATGGCAGCGGCGGTCGAATCGGCGCGTGATTCAAGAGCCTCGTCGGCTTCGTTACCCCACACTTCGGCGGCCACGATCCCCGCGACATGGGCGGCGCCACGAATCCCGCGGTCTACTCCGCTGTAGATCGCCCGCGTCAACCCGTCGTGGATGGTCCGGGTCGGTTTGGCCGACGGCCCGATCGAGTCGAATACGCGACCTGAGATACCGGCATGCATTCCCCGCACCAGCGTCGTCAGCACCGACGACGCCTCCCCTGCCAAATCGCCGACGGCGCGGATGTCACTGCGTTGCATGTTGCCCCTCACGAATTCTGATGAATGAGTGTCAAAATGGCCTGGTCTGAGCTGCCGGTTTGTTCACTGAGTATACAAGCGTTTACTGTATGTGACAGATGTCCAGCTACCAGGCACCACAGGGATGCGGGCGCAACAATCGATAGGAGCGCTGATGGACGCCACCTTTTCGCTGGATCTGTCCGAGGAAGTGGTGCAGGTCCGTGACTGGGTCCACGAGTTCGCCGAATCGGTGATCCGCCCGGCGGCCGCTGAGTGGGACGAGCGCGAAGAGACCCCGTGGCCGATCATCCAAGAGGCCGCCAAAGTTGGGCTCTACACGCCTGACCTGTTCGCTCAGATGGCGGGCGAGGCCAGCGGACTGGGTATGCCGACGGTCTTCGAAGAGATGTTCTGGGGTGACGCCGGCATCGCGTTGTCCATCATGGCCACCGGGCTTGCCGCGGCCGCGCTGGCCGCCAACGGAACGCCACAGCAGATCGGTGAGTGGCTGCCGCAGATGTTCGGCAGCCCCGGCGATCCGCAACTGGCTGCCTTCTGTTCCTCGGAGCCGGGCGCCGGTTCGGACGTCGGCGCTGTCCGCACCCGGGCGAAGTACGACGAAGCCGCCGGCGAGTGGGTGCTCAATGGCACTAAGACGTGGGCCACGAACGGTGGAATCGCCAACGTCCACGTGGTGGTGGCGTCGGTGGAACCCGAGCTGGGCACTCGAGGACAGGCGACGTTCATCGTGCCCCCCGGCACCAAAGGCCTGTCCCAGGGCCAGAAGTTCAAGAAGCACGGTATTCGGGCGTCGCACACCGCCGAGGTGGTGCTCGACGATGTTCGCCTTCCCGGTGAGCTGATCCTCGGCGGCCGAGAGAAATTCGAAAAGCGGATCGCCAAGATCAAGGAAGGGCATCGCACCTCGAGCCAGGCGGCGATGATGACCTTCGAGCGCACCCGTCCCACCGTGGGTGCGATGGCTCTGGGCATCGCCCGCGCTGCTTACGAGTACGCGCTGGAGTACTCGGGCCAGCGTGAACAATTCGGCCGCAAGATCGCCGAATTCCAGGCGGTCGCTTTCAAATTGGCTGACATGAAGAGCCGCATCGACGCATCCCGGATGCTGGTGTGGCGGGCCAGCTGGATGCAGCGCAACAACAAGCCGTTCACCTCAGCCGAGGGTTCGATGGCGAAGCTCTACGCCAGCGAGACCGCTGTGTACGTCACCGACGAAGCCATCCAAATTCTCGGCGGCAACGGCTACACACGTGATTACCCGGTGGAGCGAATGCACCGGGATGCAAAGATTTTCACCATCTTTGAGGGCACCAGCGAGATTCAGCGACTGGTGATCGGCCGGGCGTTGACCGGTCTGCCCATTCGCTGACGCACGCCGCTAGTTAGTGGCGTGCGCCTCTTCGCCGGCGCCGTTCATCGCCAGCGCTTCATCCCAGCCGTTGACGTGCTCCTCGACCGCTGCCGGCTCAGGCTCGAACTTGCCTTCGTCGAGACCTGCCACCAACCGGATCGCGGCGATCAGCTGCTCGACCAACGGCGTTTCCTGTGCGCTGGGCGTGGCGCCCTCTTCGAGCTCGTCGGGCAGCTCGCGCCGTAGTCCAAATCCGTGGGCCGCCTCGTGCGCCGACAGCTTGGCGTGGATGCGGGCGTTGTAAAGCTGTTGACCCAGCGTCGATCCGGGCGCATCGGCCGCGCGCTCCATCAGATCGTCGTAGCGCCGGCGGACGTCACTGAGCGCCATCATGACGGTGGGAGTGGGCCGGCTGTGGCTGGCTGCCTCGGTCAGCGCCGCGCGCAATTTCCGCATACCGGTGAGAACCACTTCGGCGCGCTTCTGGAATTTCTTGTCTTCCGGAAAAGGCAGCGAGTCGATCGCCGCCCGGTACATGTGCATCGCCGCCTCGGCGAGATTCACAATGGTTTGCGCTTCACCCTCGTGCTGATCGAATTCGCCCATAGTCCCTCAACTCTTTGGTGGTGTTCAGCTCAGATCGTGACGGGCTGCCGCCAACTTCCGTACCGACAGCTGCATGGAAGAGGGTATCGGTAACGGCATCGACCCGCATAGGGGTAGTGGCCGGGCGTTCAACGGGCATCCTCCGTGCCACGCGCTGGTCAGATCACAATCCGGGTGATTTACTATCATTACTAAGATAGCGGCTGCGAATCTCAAAGGACGCGGTGAGCATCGACTACGTGCGGAACGGTCGCATCGTCACGATCACGATCAACCGGCCCGAGACGCGCAATTCGCTCGACATGGAGCATTTCCGCGATCTTGCCTGCGCTTGGGCGGCCTTTCGCGATGACCCCGATGCGTGGGTCGCAGTTATTACCGGAGTTGGTCGCGATTTCTGTACCGGAGCCGATCTCAAGAAGTTCATTCCTGAATTGACCGGCGACTTACCTCAGCCTGAGGGATGGAACAAAAGCGACGCCATTCACGCTGTCTTGCACCAGTTTCCGATCTACAAGCCGATCGTCGCCGCCGTCAACGGTGTCTGTGTGGCGGGCGGATTCGAGATGCTGACCTCCACCGATATTCGCGTCGCCGTGCCGCAAGCGCGATTCGCTGTAATGGAACCGAAGCGCGGATTGTTTGCCGGCGGCGGCAGTACCGTGCGGTTGCCGCGCCAATTGCCCTACGCGTTGGCGATGGAGTTGTTGTTGACCGCGGACATGGTCGACGCCGACCGCGCGCTCGCGATGGGGCTGATCAATCAGGTGGTGCCGGACGATCAGTTGATGAACACCGCCTATGAGTACGCCGAGCGCATCGCGGTCAACGCGCCGCTTGCCGTGTCGGCGACCAAACAGTCGGCTGTCGAGGGCCTGGCGCTTGACCTGCACTCTGCCTATGCCAACGAAACCCTGCACAGCGACCGCATTTTCGCGACCGAGGATGCTAAAGAAGGCCCGCGTGCGTTTGCCGAAAGGCGACCTCCGAAATGGCGGGGGCGCTGATCGCCTTTCAGTTGAGGCCGTAGAAACGCTGCGCGTTGAGCCCGCCGATTTTCGCGCGGGTGTCTTCGCTGATGTCGGGGCGGGTGCGCAGGTGCTTGGTGCTGTCCGGCCACTCCCCGTCCCAGTGCGGGTAGTCGCTGGCGAACATGATGAAGTCGTCGCCGAGCACGTCGATGACGCCGGGCAGGATCGGCTCCTCGGGCTCGCAGGTCACGAAGATGTTGCCGGCCTGCACGTACTCCTGCGGATCACGTTGCCAGCCACGTTCAACCCAATCGCCGCGCTTTTCGAAATGCTCGTGCAGGCGGTCGATGAAGAACGGCACCCAGCCGACACCCGCCTCGAGGAAGGCCACCCGCAATCCCGGATGCCGGTCGAAGACACCGCCGGAGACCATCGCGGTCATCGCCGTCATCTGGTCGAACGGAAAGCTGATGCAGTGCACCTGGATGTAGTTGGTGAAGCGATCGACACCGATCTTCGGCAGGTGGATACCGGGTGCCCCGTGAATCCCGAGCGGCATTCCGAGTTCGACCGCGGCGGCGTAAAACGGATCGAGGTCGGGGTGGTCGAGGTTGCGCGTCTTGAGTGCCGGCGGGACGAGGGTGGCCACCAGCCCGAGATCTTTGGCCTCCCGCATGACGTCGATCGCCGATTGGCCATGCTCGACCGGGGCTACCGCGACACCGCGCAATCGGCCGCCTGCCGGGGCGCAGAAATCGGCAATCCACTGGTTGTAGTGGCGCGCGAACCCCGCGGCGAATTCCGGATCCTCCAGACTGGGCGTGCACAACCCCATGCTGGGATACAGCACCATGGTGTCGATGTGATCGCGGTCGGCGTCGCCGAGCACCCCCTCGACCGACCGGCAGTTGATGTCGGATGCCTTGCTGATCCCGTGCTCCGGTGGGCAGCCGGCGCCCGGGCCGGTGTCCTCGGGATAATTGCGGCCCTCGATCACCAACCTGGGTCTGCCGTCGGCACTGGCCGTGACCTGTTGCGGCCAGCGCTTCATGGCCTCGATTGCGAACGATGGGTTTTCCGCGACGTGCCCGTCGGCATCGATGATCTGCATAACTCGCTCCCGTCGGCAGGTGTTGTATGCAGCGTGCACCACCGTCGACGTCATTGCTCCCAAAACGCCGGCTAACAAGCCGTGCCAGTTGCCCTAACGCAAATCGAGCGCGGCCGTCCATGTAACACTGCGGTAATGGCTTATTCGATTGCTCGGCCCAAGCTCGAGGGCAATATCGCCGTCGGCGATGATCGGCAGCTGGGGTTTGCCGAGTTCGGCGATCCGCAAGGTCGCGCGATTTTCTGGCTGCACGGCACTCCCGGGGCGCGACGGCAGATCCCAGCCGAGGCCCGCGTCTACGCCGAGGACAACCACATCCGCCTGATCGGCATCGATCGACCCGGCATCGGGGCGTCCACGCCGCATCAATACGAGAACGTCATTGCCTTCGCCGATGACTTGCGCACAGTCGCCGACACCTTGGGCATCGACAAGATGATTGTGATCGGCCTGTCCGGGGGTGGTCCGTACACCCTGGCATGCGCCGCGGCGATGCCCGACCGCATCATCGCCGTCGGAGTGCTGGGTGGCGTAGCCCCCACGGTCGGTCCCGAGGCGATCAGCGGCGGGCTGATGGCACTCGGCTCTTCCTTGGCGCCGCTGCTTGCGGTGGCCGGGCTCCCGATCCGGTGGGCGGCGGTCGGTTTCATCCGACTGCTGAAGCCAGTCGCCGAGCCCGCTCTTTACCTCTACGCCGGGGTATCCCCCGAGGGCGATCGCAGACTGCTGGTACGGCCGGAATTCAAGGCGATGTTCCTCGACGATCTGCTCAATGGTTCCCGCAAACAGTTGGCCGCCCCGTTCGCCGACGTCATCGTCTTCGCGCGGGACTGGGGCTTCCGGCTTGATCAGGTGAAGATCCCGGTCCGCTGGTGGCACGGCGACAAGGACCACATCGTCCCGTTCGCTCACGGGGAGCACGTCGTTGCCCGACTGCCCGACGCCGAGCTGTACACGCTGCCGGGAGAAAGCCATCTCGCCGGCCTGGGCTTCGCCGAGGAAATTCTGCGCACCATGATTGAGCTCTGGGACAGCATCGAAAAGAAATGACTTCCCGCGTGCGCGCGACACCGTCACGCGCCGTGTGATAGACGGAGCGGGTGCCCAGAAACCCACCGCTGACCAAAGATCAGCGAAACTCGTTCATCGCAGCACTCCTGGGCTGGACGATGGACGCCTTCGATTACTTCCTCGTGGTGCTGGTCTACGCCGACATCGCGAAAACCTTCCACCACACCAAAGCCGAAGTCGCATTCCTAACTACGGCAACCCTGCTCATGCGCCCGGTGGGCGCACTGCTGTTCGGGCTGTGGGCCGACCGGGTCGGCCGGCGGCTGCCGCTGATGGTCGACGTGATCTTCTATTCGGTGGTCGGCTTTTTGTGCGCGTTCGCGCCGAACTTCACCGTGCTGGTCATCCTGCGGCTCCTGTATGGCATTGGCATGGGCGGCGAGTGGGGTCTGGGTGCCGCGCTGGCGATGGAGAAGGTCCCCGTCGAGCGGCGGGGGTTCTTCTCCGGACTGCTGCAGGAGGGTTATGCGTTCGGCTATCTGCTCGCAACAGTTGCGTCGCTGTTGGTCATGGATCAACTCGGGCTGTCCTGGCGCTGGCTGTTCGGTCTGAGTGTCATCCCCGCGCTGATCAGCCTCATCATCCGGTACCGCGTGCAGGAGTCGGAAGTTTGGGTAGCAGAGCAGGACCGAATGAAATTGACCCGTACCAGGATCCGCGACGTGCTGCGTGAGGCCGCCGTCATCCGGCGGTTCATCTATCTGATCCTGCTGATGGCGGCCTTCAACTGGATGAGCCACGGCACCCAGGACGTGTACCCGACGTTCCTGTCGGCCACCCACGATGGCGGCGCCGCGCTATCGCCCACCACCGCCAAGTGGATCGTGGTGATCTACAACCTCGGCGCCATTGCCGGCGGGCTGATCTTCGGCTCACTGTCCCAGCGGTTCGGCCGTCGCCACACCGTGGTGTTCTGCGCCGTGCTGGGGCTGCCGATCGTGCCGCTGTTCGCCTACTCGCATACCGCCGCGATGCTGTGTCTCGGCTCGTTTTTGATGCAATTCGCCGTGCAGGGCGCGTGGGGCGTCATACCCGCCCACCTGACCGAGATGTCGCCGGATGCCATCCGAGGCTTCTATCCGGGTGTCACCTATCAGCTGGGTAATCTGCTGGCGGCCTTCAACTTGCCGATCCAGGAGCGGCTGGCCGCCTCGCACGGCTATCCCTTTGCCTTGGCCGCGACCATCGGTCCGGTCCTGATCGCCGTCGCGGTGTTGACAGCGATCGGCAAGGATGCCACCGGAATTCAGTTCGGCACCAAGCAAAGCAGCGCGGTCGGCGAGCCGTCCGGCGCCTAGCGCCGATTTTGCCCGCCAGCCGACGCGCGTGTGATCTACCATCCGCGCTATGACGACCTTTGCCCTCGTGCACGGCGCGTGGCACGGACCGTGGTGCTGGGAAGAAGTCGTTCCGCTGCTGCAGAAGGCGGGCCACGACGTGGTCGCGCCAGAATTGCCGTGTGACGACGCCTCAGCGAGAACCTTTGAGCCCTACGCCGATTTGGTGTGCGCTGCCCTCGATGGTCGCGACGCCGACGTCGTCGTTGTCGCGCACTCGTTGGCTGGACCCACGGGCACTCTGATCGCGGCTCGACGCCCGGTGCGCCACCTGGTGTACGTGTGCGCGGTAGTCCCGGCCCCTGGACTCAGCCTGGTGGATCAAGGGGGTGACATGGTTAACCCCAACTGGGACAAGGGCCTTAGCCAGCCGGATGCAGAACTACGGACAGCATGGGTAGATCGTGATATGGCTAGAACGTTGTTCTACCACGACTGTGACGAATCGACGGTGACGGCAGCTTTCAGCCGCCTTCGACCACAGTCGGCGTACCCGTTCATGGCCCCGTTTCCACTATCCCAACTTCCAACGGTCAGCTGTACTTACATCGCATGCGCTGAGGATCGACTTGTCGACCCGGATTGGCAGGCACAAACGGCACGCAACATCGGCGCAACTCTTGAAGTCATCCATTCGAGTCACTCACCGTTCTTTTCGCAACCGAGAGCGCTGACCGACGCCTTACTGCGCGTGGTCGCTGCGAACTAGGTTCGCCCGTCAGAACGGCGGAGGTTCGGCGAGTGATTCTCGATGTCTGTCGGTCTCGTCGAAGAGCCACTGCTGTCGCTTGAGACATTGCTCGTTGAAGCGTCGTTCCGCGGCGATGCGGCTGAGTCGTTCCTGCGCGCGCGTTCGCCTACGCCGCGGCATCATCAACTCGCGGCCGTACCCGGGGTCGACGGCCTGCGTCATTATCGCCAATTCTCCTGTCGGGATACCTAACTGGGGAAAGAAGATACGGCCGCTGGGCTCGGTGGTGTACGTGTGACCGCTCGGCGTCGTCCAGGTCACCGTCCCATCGGGTGACTGACGGTCGGCCCAGCCGCTGTAGAACGTTTTCAGGAGGTGGTGATAACGGCAGAGCAGCTTGCAATTCGAGGGGTGGGTAGGGCCCATTGGGAACGGGACGGTGTGGTCGATATCGCATGCTTCAGCCGGTTCGTCGCAGCCGGGGAATCGACAGGTCAAATCCCGGAGGCGCACGAATTCGGCCAACGCCGTCGAAGGCCGATAACCGGACTCGGGAGTGGTTGAGGGCCTGACCAGCGGTTTGATTTTCGCCGTCGCCGCAATGTCGCGCAGGATGCTCGATGGTAGCGGCCCGAATCCGGGCAGATAGCCAGGTGTCTGAGAATCCCCGCTGATGGTCGCCTGCTCAGCCAGGACGTGGATCACCACACCGGAGGCCGGACGTCGTTGTGCTGCTGGGCATTCCGGTGAGCCGCATCGGCAATGCATCGCCGATAGTCCGGCAACCAATGCCCCCAGGGCGTCCGCTCGACGTTGCTTCTTGGTTCGTGGATCGGCGCTACAGACCGTGTCGGCGAGCGCGTCGAGCTTCTGGTCCAAAGCGGCGCCGTCAGTCGCGTGCAGCTGCGCCCAGATCCCCGCCAACCCGGCATCGGTGGGTGCGATGTCGACATAGCGATCTTCGGTGCGCTCGCCCGCGACGCGCTTGCCGGCCGGGTCGAACCGAAGTACCCACAAGTCGATACGTTCGATGAGCTTCGGTTCCGAGAGCCGCATCCACTTGGATGCATGCCGAGCGATCGCCGCATCCAGCTTGGCGATCAACTCCGGATTGTCGACCAACTCGGTGCGGGATACGACCGCAGCCATCACACGAAAGTCGATGAGTCCTCGAGCAAAAACATCAGCGACCCGGGGCAGCCGCTCGCGCAACGCGATTGCGTAACGCAACCGGCCTCGGGCTCGGCCACGGCTGATGCCCAACGCAGCGGCCACTTCGGCGACCACGTTCTCATGGCCGTCGATCGCCCAGTTCAGCCGATCGCAATCGTCCTCGGGAGCGCGGCGCGCATACAACTCGCCGATCGCGGCCAGCTCGCGCCCGCACATCGTGTTCTGTGCACGGGCCGCAGTCGTGATCGCATCCACCACACCGGCATCGTCTACGGCGGTGAAAGCCGCCGTGGCCTGCAGCGATGCAGCGCTATAGAACATACTTTCGATGCTAGTACAACGCACCGACACAATGCGGCGTACCGATCAGCGGTTCATCATCCAGCGTCACCGAGCGCTTGACGCAGCAGGTGCATCGCCACCGTGGTCGAGCGCTCCCGGATGTCGGACCGGTTGCCGGGCAGTCGAAGCGTGCGGGTCGAGGTCGTGCCGTCGACCGCCACGGTGAAACAGACTGTCCCGACTGGCTTTTCCTCTGTTCCCCCGCCGGGGCCGGCGATCCCGGTGATCGCCACTGCGGTGTCGGCGTCGAATTGGCGCAGCGCACCGGCGGCCATCGCTTCGGCCACCGGCTCCGACACCGCGCCGTGTGCGTCGATCAGCGTCGGATCCACGCCGAGCAACTCGGTTTTCGCGCCGTTGGCGTAGGCCACCAACCCGCCGGCGAGGTAGGCCGACGAACCGGGCCGGTCGGTCAGTCGTGCCGCCAGCAGTCCCCCGGTGCATGACTCTGCGGTGGCGATCCGGCGCCCGGTCAGCAGCTGCGCGACTTGGTCATCCACCTGGGCGCCATCCTCGGAGAAGATGTGCTGGCCGTGCCGGCCGCGAAGCAATTCGGTCAGCTGCCGGTAGGTGTCCGCGGCGTCAGGTTCGTAGCGGGTGACCATCTCGATCTCCCCGCGCCGCAGACAGGTGGTGATCTCCAGCGACTCGAAGTCGGGCACGTCGTGCTCCGCCTCGCGAAGAGTCTCGGCCAGGCCGGATTCCGGCAGCCCGAACATTCTGATGGTGTCTTGGCGGTAGATCGTCCGGCCCGCGATGGCTTCCTGGACAGCGGGTATCTGTATCGCGGTCTTCCACATCGGCTGCAGCTCGCGCGGCGGCCCCGGTAGCACGACGACGGTCGGCGTGCCGGGAACCACCACCCCGGGCGCCGTTCCCACCGGATCCATCACGACAGCTCCGAGCGGGACCATCGCCTGCTTGCGGTTGGCGGCTCGCACCGCGTCGAAATCGCCGCCCCCGATGCGTGCCATCAGCCTCTTCAAGATCTCCGCGATCTTGTTTTCCAGCTCGGCGTCCAGCACCAGCTCACGACCGCAGTATCGCGCGACGGTTGCCACTGTCATGTCGTCGGCGGTCGGTCCCAACCCGCCGCTGGTGACGATCAGGTCCACGCCTTCGTCGGCCATGAACCGTAGCTGGGCTTCGATGTCGGCGGCGCGGTCACCGCAGATGGTGATGTGGGCGAGTTCGACGCCCAGCTCGAGAAGCCGGTCGGCGAGCCATGGGCCGTTGCGGTCGGCGACCCGCCCGGTCAAGACCTCGGTCCCGGTGACGACAATGCCCGCGCGTGCGCTCACCGCTACGACATTAGGCGGACAGTTTCGCTACCCATCCCCGGGTTGCGCGGACAGGTGACGTTCCACCGATTCTGTCTTGCTGGTCATCGCATCGGTCACACCCGATCGCCAGTCCGCCTTGATCACCACGCTGACCCTGGTGGCGCGGGCTGCCACGGCTTCGACGGCGCGCTCCACGACGGCCATCACCTCGGCCCAGCTGTCACCCTCGATCACGGTGAACATCGAATCGGTCTTGTTCGGCAATCCGGAGTCTCGAACTACCCGAACCGCTTCGGCGACGATCTCACCGACACCCTCGCCGACTCCGAGTGGCGTGACCGAGAATGCAACCAGTACGGACACCCAATGAGCTTACCCACGACGCCATGGCAGCATCGGGCCATGCGGGTTCTGGTGCAACGGGTCGCGTCGGCAACGGTGTCGGTGGATGGCCAAGCCGTCGGCGCAATCCGGCCCGCCGGACAGGGCCTGCTGGCGCTCGTCGGAGTGACGCACGCTGACGACGCCGACACAGCCCGACGACTTGCCGAAAAGCTCTGGCAGCTGCGGATTCTCGACGATGATCGGTCGGCCTCCGACGTCGATGCACCGATCATGGTGGTCAGCCAGTTCACGCTGTACGCCGACACCGCCAAGGGCCGGCGACCATCCTGGAACGCCGCCGCGCCGGGCGCAGTCGCCGAGCCGCTGGTCGCCGCGTTCGTGCAAGCACTGCGAGACCTGGGGGCCGGCGTGGAAACCGGAATCTTCGGCGCCCACATGCAGGTCGAATTGATCAACGACGGCCCGGTGACGGTACTGCTGGAGCTGTAACGAGGAGAGGGAGTTTCAATGGGCGACAACTGGGGCGTGGACCGCTCCGACGACGACACGTGGGACATCGTCAGCAGCGTGGGATATACCGCACTGCTGGTCGCGGGATGGCGTGCCTTACACGCGGCGAGCGACCATCCGTTGGTGCGCGACGACTATGCCAAGTACTTCATCGCGGCATCCGCGGACCCGTTTCTCAACGGCGCCCTCGCCGACCCTGGCACATCCGAGGGGGCGGTCACCTTTCCCCGCCTGTACGGCGTGCAGACCCGGTTCTTCGACGAATTCTTCTCCTCCGCAGCGCAGCGGGGCATCCGCCAGGCCGTCATCGTGGCGGCCGGCCTGGACTCGCGAGCGTACCGGCTGACATGGCCAACCGGCACCACGGTATTCGAGGTGGACCAGCCGAAAGTCCTCGAGTTCAAGGCGAGCGTGCTTGCACAGCACGCAGCAGAACCATCGGCTGATCGGCGCGACGTCGCGGCCGACCTGCGTGACGATTGGTCAGTACCGTTGCGGGATAGGGGTTTCGACACCAGTGTCTCGACCGCCTGGTCGGTGGAGGGCATCCTGCCCTACCTGACCGGCGACGCCCAGGACACATTGTTTGGTCGGATCACGGAATTGTCGGCGCCGGGCAGCCGGCTCGGGATAGGCGCCTTGGGCTCATGTCTTGACCAGGACCGGCTCGCCGCACTGGAAAGCAGTTACCCGGGCCTCAACCTGTCCGGTGATGTGAATTTCTCCACACTGACCTACGACGACGCGGCGAAAACCAAACCAGCGCAATGGCTTACCGATCACGGCTGGACGGTCGACCCCGTGCAGACCAACCCGGAACTGCAGCGCGAATACGGCCGGACCCCGGCTCAAGTCGACATGGACCTCGACGAGATCATGCATTCCGAATACATCACCGCCACACGTTAGTCGGCCACATCATGCCCAGCGATATGGAGATGCTTGACCCTCCTGTAGGGGGAGACCTCACAGTTTGCGTTGACAGGCACGTGACGCCGACAACGACTAGGAGAACCCGATGACCGCTCAGCTTTCCCTGCATCCCGTGATCGATTCGCACATCGCAGCGATCAACAGTTTCGATCTCGATGCGATCATGGACACGTTCGCCGATGATGCCCTCGTCAACGACGCAGCTCGGGAATTCTGGGGGCGGGAGCGCATCCGTGCGTTCGTAGCGAAGGAGTTGGTCGGAGACCGCGTCACGCTGCAACCCGTTGAGGCCGTAGACAATGCCGGCATGTGGTGCGTGCGGTGCCGGTACGAGGGCGACTACGACAAAACTGGACTCCCTGACCCGCTGATCATGACTAATTACCTTCGTGTTCACGACGGCAAGATCGTCACCTTGTTCATCGTCAACAACACTGCACCCCAGTACTAGCCATGACCAACACCGTCAGCGTGGGTCGCTTCGCGACCATGACTCACCTGAGTGTCAAGACTCTGCGGCACTATCACCAGGTCGGATTGCTAGAACCAGCCGAAGTCGACGCGGAGACCGGATACCGCTATTACACATTGGAACAACTCCCGACAGCCCAGCTGATCCGGCGGCTACGTGATCTGCGCATGCCGGTCGCCGACGTCCGCGAAGTACTCGTCGCCGGTAGCCCAATCGCGCGCGACAGCCTGATCTCCGCCCATATCGATCATCTCGAAACCGAACTGGCGAAGACGCAAGCCGCCGTGAACTCGTTGCGTGCGCTGCTGGACAGCCCCGCCGGACTGCAGCCGGTGCACCGGCGAGCCGAATCAAGTTTCCCCGCATTAGCTATCACCGAAGACAACTTGGATCCGGTGGATATCGAAGCCTGGTGGCGTGAGGCCCTAGCCGAATTGCGCCGCGCCGCAGCAGATAACGCCCTGAACATCACCGGACCCGCCGGTGGTTTGTACGACGAATGCCTGTTTCACCGTGAGCCCGGCGAAGCAACCGTTTTCATCCCGGTAACGACACCGCGCGAACTGGGCCGCGTCACAGCGCTGATCATTCCGGCCGCCGAGGTCGCCGTCACCACCTATCAAGGGCCGCACTCCGATATCGACCTGGCCTACGGCCGTTTGGGTTCCTATGTCACCGAGCACGAACTAGCGGTCGGCTGGCAACTGCGCGAGTACTACCAGCGCGATCACAGCCACACCAGCGATCACAGCCAATGGCGCACCGAAATCGCTTGGCCGATCATCGACTCTCCCGCTGAATAGCTCACGCCCGCAACGCACATTATCCAGGCTTGGCCACGACGTATGAGGTTCCACGTCCTGCCCGCTCCCACAGAACACCGCCCGCCGCCGTCACTCCCCCGCGGATCAACTCGCGTTTTAGAATCTTGCTGGTCGCCGTCTGCGGAAGCGCCGTGTTGAACCGGACGAAACGCGGCCACGCCTTGGGCGACAAGTCGGGCTGAGTGGCCAGGAATTTCTCGAATTCATCCGGCGTGAGGGACGCGCCATCGCTGAGAACGATGGCGGCCATCACCTGGTCGCCGACTTCTCGATCCGGCACCCCATACACCGCGACCTGGTTGATCGGGGTCAACCGCTGCAGAATTCGCTCGATGGGTGCGGCAGCCAGGTTCTCGCCGTCCACCCGCAGCCAATCCGCCGTGCGACCGGCCAGGTAAATCCACCCATCGGTGTCCCGATACGCCAGATCACCCGACCAGTACATGCCGTGGCGCATCCGCTCGCTGGTGGCCGCCGGGTCGTTGTAGTACCCGGCGAACGGGCCGGATCCCTCCGTGTTCACCAGTTCCCCGACCGCCTCGTCGAAGTTGGCCAGCGCACCGTGCTCGTCGAAAACCGCTGGCGCGCATTCTGTCACGGTGTCGGCGTGGTACACGCTGACACCGGGATACCCCTTGCCGATCGATCCCGGCGGACATCCGTCCTCGCGCATCACGACGACGGCGAACTCACTGGAGCCGAAGCTGTCGACGACCCGGCAGTCGAACCGTTTCGCGAACTCGTCGATGTCGCGTTCGGTCGCCTCATTGCCGAACGCCGCCCGCAATGTGTTGTCCGCGTCGTCCGGCCCCTCGGGAGTGGCCAGCACCAGCGCCAGCGGCTTGCCGACGTAGTTCATGTACGTGGCGCCGTACCGACGGATGTCGGGCAGGAGCCGCGACGGCGAGAACTTCTCGGGCACCATCGCTGCGCCGCACGCCAGCGCCACCATCCAACCAGCG
>NZ_DATNJW010000354.1:0-9903 GCF_035603715.1 Mycobacterium sp.
CGAAATCGGTGTATGGATCATCACCCGCGGTCTGCGGGTGATCATGCTGGTGATCGTCGTCATATTGGCGGTCCGATTCGTCACCTGGGTCGCCGACCAAATCGCCCGGCAACTCGACGAACGTTTCGTCGAGAGCGATGCGCTGGTGCGGTCGGAGGCGAGCAAGCACCGGCAGGCATTGGCGTCGGTCGTCCAATGGGTGTCCATCGTCCTCATCGCGATCTGGGGGATCGTCCAGATCGCCGATGTCCTCGACTTCTCTGTCAAGGGTTGGGTTGCGCCGGCGACTGTGATCGGTGCCGCGCTTGGTTTTGGCGCTCAGCAGGTGGTCAGGGATCTGTTGGCGGGGTTCTTCATCATCGTCGAGAAGCAGTACGGCTTCGGTGACTTGGTCACGCTGACCGTGGTGTCGACGACCGAAGCCACCGGCACAGTCGAGAATGTGACGTTGCGGGTGACCAGGCTGCGTTCCCCGAATGGCGAGGTGTTGACCATCCCGAACGGCCAGATCGTCCAGGCGATCAACCAGTCCAAGGACTGGGCACGCGCCGTCATCGACATCCCGGTCTCGACCAACGTCGACCTCAACCGGGTCAGCGAGGTACTGCGCCACGAGTGCGAGCACGCGCTGGAGACCCCGGCGCTAGGCGAGTTGTTGTTGGATGCGCCCACCTTGATGGGCGTGGAAAGCATTCAAGTCGATACCGTCACCCTGCGGATGGTGGCCCGCACACTGCCCGGCAAGCAGTTCGAAGCCGGCCGTCAGCTACGGGTCCTGGTTATCCGGGCGCTGGCCCACGCGGGCATCGTGACCGCGGCCGATGCGAAGGTCGGCGTCGTCGACGGCCCAGGTGTCGAGGCGGCAGCCGCCGAGCAGGAAGAGTACGAAAAATCCCACGATCCGGTTCAGCGCTGATGAAGCTCACACTCAACGTTCTCGAAAATCACGGCCGCGATGCGGACCGGCACTGGCCTGGCTACATCTTCGGCGGACGCGTCCGGACGTCGACGCTGGTGTTGATCATCGCGTTTTTCCTTACCTGGTGGGCCTACACCACTTACCGGCCGCACCCGCCGTCACCGGTGGTGCCGCAGGTCGTGCCGCCCGGCTATGTTCCCGACCCGAACTACACCTGGGTGCCGCGCACCCGGGTGCAGTCGCCGACGTCCGAAACGCCCACCACCACGGTTCCGACCACGACACCGCCGACCAAGCCTCCGACGACGACAACACCGCCACCGCTGATTCAGTTGCCTGTGCTGCCGCCACCGTTCGGTCCCGGTACGACGACTCCCACCACTGCTCCGCCCGGCCCGGAGCCGGCCCCGGCGCCCGCATTCGGGCTGCCACAGCTGCCGCCCCTGCCAGGGCTGCCCGGATGACGCGTCCTGCCTCCGCAGCGCGCCGCGTCAGCCGGGCACCCGAAATTCACGGTTACACTGGCGACCCGTGATGATCACCCTCGACCATGTCACCAAGCAGTACAAGTCGTCCGCCCGCCCTGCGCTGGACAACGTCGACGTCAAGATCGACAAGGGTGAATTCGTCTTCCTGATCGGCCCGTCCGGTTCGGGCAAGTCGACGTTCATGCGGCTGCTGCTGGGGGCCGAGACGCCAACCAAAGGCGATGTCCGGGTTTCGAAGTTTCACGTCAACACGTTGCCCGGGCGGCACATCCCGAAGCTGCGCCAGGTGATCGGCTGCGTCTTCCAGGATTTCCGGCTGCTGCAGCAGAAGACGGTGTTCGAGAACGTCGCGTTCGCGCTCGAGGTGATCGGGAAGCATCCTGACGTGATCAACCGGGTGACACCCGACGTGCTGGAGATGGTGGGGCTGTCCGGCAAGGCCAGCCGGCTGCCGCACGAACTCTCCGGCGGGGAGCAGCAGCGGGTGGCCATTGCCCGCGCGTTCGTCAACCGGCCGCTGGTCCTGATCGCCGACGAGCCCACCGGCAACCTGGACCCGGAGACCAGCAACGACATCATGGATTTGCTCGAGCGGATCAACCGCACCGGCACCACCGTGTTGATGGCCACTCACGACCACCACATCGTCGACTCGATGCGGCAGCGCGTCGTGGAGCTGTCGCTGGGCCGGTTGGTGCGAGACGAACAGCGCGGCGTGTACGGGATGGACCGTTAAGTGCGCTTTAGATTTCTTTTCAACGAGGTCCTGACCGGTCTTCGTCGCAATATCACCATGACGGTCGCGATGATTCTGACCACCGCAATCTCGCTCGGCCTGCTCGGCGGCGGTCTGCTAGTGCTCCGGTTGGCCGACAACTCGAAGGCCATCTACCTGGATAGGGTCGAGACGCAGGTCTTCCTCACCAACGACATTTCGGCCGACGACGCCAACTGTGAGAGCGCGCCATGTAAGGCGCTACGCGAGAAAATCGAGAAGCGCAACGACGTCAAGTCGGTGCGGTTCCTCAATCGCCAGGACGCCTACAACGACGCCATTCGCAAAATCCCGCAGTTCAAGGATCTGGCAAGCAAAGACGCTTTCCCGGCGTCGTTCGTCGTCAAGCTCGAAAACCCGGAGCAGCACGCGGAATTCGACGCGGCGATGCAGGGCCAGCCCGGAGTCGACCATGTGCTCAACCAGAAGGAGCTGATCGACCGGCTCTTTGCCGTGCTGGACGGCCTGTCCAGCGCTGCCTTCGCGGTTGCGTCGGTTCAGGCGGTCGGGGCAATTCTGTTGATCGCCAACATGGTTCAGGTCGCGGCCTATACGCGGCGCACCGAGGTTGGCATCATGCGGTTGGTCGGCGCCACCCGCTGGTATACCCAACTGCCGTTCCTGGTCGAGGCCATTGTGGCGGCGACGGCAGGTGTGCTCATCGCCATCATCGGGCTGCTGGTGGTGCGAGCGCTGTTCCTGGACAGTGCGTTACGTCAGTTCTATCAAGCTCACCTGATCGCCAAGGTCGACTACGCCGACATCCTTTACATCTCGCCGCTGCTGCTGTTGGTCGGCGTCGCGATGGCCGGGGTCACGTCGTACGCAACGTTGCGCCTGTACGTGCGGCGGTAGCGGTGGCCAAGAAGTCGCCGAACAAATCTGCGCCGGGCCGGCAGATCCTGGCGACCAATCGCAAGGCCCGACACAACTACTCGATCTTGGATGTGTACGAGACCGGGGTGGTTTTGCTCGGCACTGAAGTTAAAAGCCTGCGGGACGGTAAGGCGTCGTTGGCCGACGCGTACGCGACCGTCGACGACGGCGAAGTCTGGCTGCGTAACCTGCACATTCCGGAGTATCACCACGGCAGCTGGACCAACCACGAACCGCGCCGCAACCGGAAACTACTTCTGCACAGGCGCCAAATCGATGTACTCATCGGCAAAATCAAGGATGGTAACCTCGCGCTCGTTCCGTTGTCGCTGTATTTCTCCGAAGGAAAAGTCAAGGTGGAGCTTGCATTAGCGCGCGGTAAGCAAGCACACGACAAGCGGCAGGACATGGCCAAGCGTGACGCCCAGCGCGAAGTGATTCGCGAGTTGGGCAGGCGAACCAAGGGCATGAGCTGATCGGGGCGGCCTACGCCCAGCTTTCTGCAATCAGCTATGGCGTCAGTGATTTCGTCGGGGGTGTAGCGTCCCGGCGCGCGGCTGCGCTGCGCATCATGCTGGTGACTTACCCGCTCGCCACGCTGCTGCTCGGCATGCTGGCCGTCACCGCCGGTGGGCCAATCCATCCCGGCGCCGTGCTGTGGGGTTCGCTCTACGGAATCAGTCAAGCGATCGGCGTGTACTGGTTCTATGCGGCCGTGAGCGCCGGACCGATCTCGGTGGTCTCCCCGCTGGCCGCGGTACTCAACGCGGCCGTGCCGGTCGCCGTCGGCGTGGCACTCGGCGAGCGACCCGGCGAGACGGCGTCGATCGGCGTGGTGTTGGCGATCTTGGCGGTGATTCTGGTCAGTCGCGAGTCGCCGGATGACGAGGATGTCCGCACGCACAAGTTCACCAGCAAGGTCGCTTGGCTGACAGTCGGATCGGGCGTGGCGTTCGGGCTCGACTTCGTGCTGCTGCACCAGGCTCCGGTGGTGTGCCGGATGTGGCCGCTGTTCTTTGCCCGGGCCGCGGCGACCCTGCTGGTATTGGCGGTGGCGGCGGTGAGCAAGAATTTCCAGCTTCCGTCCAGCACACCGTTACGGCTGGCGGCGGCAGCGGCGCTGCTCGACACGTGCGCGAACGTGAGCATGCTGCTGGCGATCCAGAAATGGATGCTGTCGCTGGCCAGCATCTTGATCTCGCTCTACCCGGCGACCACGGTCATCCTGGCGATCATCGTGTTGCGCGAGCGATTAACGCGCTGGCAGGCCATCGGCATGGCGCTGGCGGCGGTATCGGTAAGCATGATCGCTGCTGCGTGACCACGGTCTAGCATCAGGCGACATGGGCAGCGTTACCGTTCTCGACAAGTCCGACGTGTTGTCGGGTCTATTCGGCACCTGGGACAGCTTGGATGCGTTGCTCGGCGGGTTGTCTGAACAGCAATGGCAAACGCCGACGCCGCTTCCGGGCTGGTGTGTGCACAACGTGGTCGCCCACATCGTGGGCACTGAATCCGTGCTGCAGGGTCTGAGTTCACCGGACGCTGATTTCGACACCTCGGCGCTGGACCATGTGCGCAACGACGTCGGAGTGGCCAACGAAGCCTGGGTTCGTCACCTCAGTACCGAATCTGGAGCAGCGCTGCACGAGCGGTTCCGTTCGATTACCGCCGATCGGCGGAAGCGTTTGAATGACATGTCCGTCGACGACTGGAACGCACCGACGCCGACACCGGTTGGTCTGGAGAGTTTCGGGCGATTCATGCGAGTGCGGCTTTTCGACTGTTGGATGCACGAGCAGGACATCCGCGACGGCGTAGGCCTGCCGCCGTCCGACGCGGAACTGAGCGGCCCGGAGGCCCGTCAGTCGGTGGACGAGATCGCCGCGACGATGGGCTATGTGGTCGGCAAACTCGGTAAGGCGCCCGAAGGATCGCGAGTCGCGATCGAATTGACCGGGCCGATGGCGCGGACCATCCATGTCGCCGTCGACGGTCGTGCACGGGTGGTGGACGACTTCGGAGGGTCAGACCCGACCACGACCATCCGCTTGGACGGCCTGCTGTTCACCCGGTTGGCCGGCGGGCGCACCGACGACACGGCCGATGTCGAACTCGGCGGCGACACAACAGTCGGTTCGCGCGTCATCGAGCATGTCAATTTTGTGATCTGAACCGGGATGAATGGTCCCTGACCTGCCGTTGAAAAGCGCGTACTATGAATTGTCTTGCCGAAAGTCGGCAGGGGTGCGAGGGGCTGAACGGTTTCGACTTCGCGCATCGAATCAAGGGAAGCGTGCCGGTGCAGGCAAGAGACCACCGTAAGCGTCGATGCAACCAATTAAGCGCCGTTTCAACACAGCGCGACTACGCTCTCGCTGCCTAAGCGACAGCTAGTCCGTCAGACCGGGAGAGCCCTCGGCCCGGACCCTGGCGTCATCTAGAGGGACAAACCTACGGGTTCGGTCGCGGGGCCCGTGGGGACATCAAACAGCGACTGGGATCGTCATCTCGGCTTGTTCGCGTGACCGGGAGATCCGAGTAGAGGCATAGCGAACTGCGCACGGAGAAGTCTTGAGGGAATGCCGTAGGACCCGGGTTCGATTCCCGGCAGCTCCACAAAAAGGGCCGCAGAGATGCGGCCCTTTTTCGTCGGCCTCGATGGGCGGGTTGATTGCTGGGGCCCCCAATGGCGGTCAAGGGTGTCCCGGGATTCATTGATGTTTGAGCAGTGCCGAGGTGGCCTGCTGGCTGAGCCATTCCTCGGCGTCATTCCACGACCAGTGCCGGTCGGCCACCAACAAGTGCCAGGCTTCGCGTCCAAAGTAAAACCACAACGTGTCAGTGGTTCGCTTTGGGGTGAGACCGGATTTGAGTGCGTCCAGGTCGCGCAACCGCCGGCCGACGTGCGACAACGCCCTGCGGTACCGGCGATCGGACTCGACGAGGATCGCGGTGGCAGATTCGTCGAAAGTCGCGGCGGACTTCATGACTTGCACGATGTCGCGGTAGCGCTCGTTGTCGACGCGCGTACCGTGCGCGATTACTCCGATGACATCGTGTGCCGCGCTGGATTGGCGGATCGCCGATAAGGTCTCCTCGACAATGGGATCGCGGATGGCTTCGTCGATGATGGTCGACAGGATGGCCGATTTGCCGCCAGCACAGGCGTAGACGGTGGGCACGGCCAGTGCGGCTTCCGTGGCGATGTCGTTGACAGTCACCTTGCCGTAGCCCCATTCAACGAACAGCCGTTTGGCCGCCGCCAGGATGGCGGCGCGGGTTTCAGTGGCCGCCTGGGCGCGTCGCGGGGAGTGATATCGCCGCGCGGTCTTCTCGGCCGTTTTGGCTGATTCGGCTTGCATCTGCGCCCCTCGACAAATTGGATATATGGTGCCTATATTCAATATCTGAATCATAGCAAGATCGAGTATCTCATCTGTAAACCCAAGGAGACAGCCGCGACTCGGACCCGAGTCGAAACGCAATCGGAAGAAACTCCAGAGAGAAGGAATTCGCTAACATGCCACCTGGCCAACCCCGCAGCACGGTGCTGCGCCAGATCGCCGAAGGCACCTCCTACACGGCGTTGGATGTGTTCGGGCCAACCGTTGAATTCGTCAGTGGTCCAGATGATCCCGGAGCCGATTTCTGGGTGATGCGGGGCGTGGTGCCGCCCGGCGTTACAGTCCCGCTGCACAGCCACGACGATGCCGAGGACTTCTTTATCCTGTCGGGCACCCAGCAGGTGCTGAGCGAAAGCGAAAGCGGGTTGCAATGGTGTGACGTTAACGCGGGGGATTATGTGCACATCCCAGCTGGCATCCTGCACGCGCACCGCAACGTGTCCGACGAGCCGGCGGTAGAGCTAGTTATCACCGCCGCGCGGCTCGGGCGATTCTTCCAAGAGATCGCCCGGCCCGGCGCTATGCAGCCGCCGACGCCTGATGAACTGGCGGACTTCATCACAGTGGCCACAAAATACGGCTATATCCTCGGCACGCTAGAACAAAACGCCGCTGTCGGCATCGCCCTGAGCTTCTGATTTCGGCCGGAAAGGTGGAGCGTCGACCGTGTGGCGCGAGGCGCACGAGTACTGGCGACCACTCTTGACGCCGTCAAGCCTCGAAAGCGAATCCGCAAGTAACGAGCGGGACTGAACGGGAACGAGACGTAACGAAACAGCAGTCCAGAATGCATTTTGCCTGGCAGAGCGTCGGGTTCGATTCCCGGCAGCTCCACAGAGGAAGAGCTGGTCAAGGCCAAAAGCCTTGGCCAGCATCTCTTTTGCGTGACGATCGTCTTCTAAGCTGACACCATGGCGTCGCTTCGGTCTGGTGCGCGCAGGGACGCCCCGCCCGCCCCACGTCGGACCAATTACTATTGCGGCGGAGTAGCGGGCGGCGGGTAGACGCCGCGCAGAATCCAGGGATACCAGTTGATGCCGAACTCCAACTCGTCACTGGCGTCGTAGTCGGGGGTGGGATCGGGCGGAAGGTTCTGCCCCGGGCTTAGTCCGGCGGCCAGGGGCGACGGCGAACCGCCCGTGCCGTTTGGACCTGGTTGCGGGGGCTGGCCGTAGACCGCCACCACCACGGTGCGATCTGGGCTGTTTTCCGACCACACACCCATCTGCGAGTTGGCGCAGTTGGACATGATGGCCATGTAGGCGGGGTTGTAGTACCACCGATTGATCAGGTCGTTGCCGCTAATCGCAATGGATTGGTTTATTGCGATTGTTTCGGCAACCTGACCGCGGAAGCCGGCTGCGTTGGCGCGGTCCTGTGGGGTCGAGCCGTCGGAACCGGTGTCGGCGTCGAGGTTGCGGTTGGTAAGCACATCGTGGGTGTGGCGCTGCGCAGCGAGCTGCAACTGCTTGTTGTTTCTGACGTCGTTGGTGCAACCCGCCTGATGCTGCACGGTGTAAACGTTGGCGACGACGCCGTCGTTGAGTCGCTTGTTGTTGGGAATCAGAGTGTTGTTGTCACCATCCGCATGTGCGAAAGGACCGCACAGCATGGTGCTGGCGGCGACCACCAAGGCCGGCAGGGTCAGCGGCTGATAGGGCATATCGTCTCTCCTTGGCGAACACCGCGGGGCGGTCACCGGTGGTGGACTGCCGAAGCCCGCTCGACCTACTACTGCCTTGGCTTCGGCTTTGCTTTCGGGCGATCGAATCAGTCAGATATATTACGCATTTCCGTCCGGCCTGGACACCCTTTTGCTCAGGCCACTACCGCGCTATCGGGGCGACTCCCGCGAATGCCGATCGGTCCTGCCGTCTCGACAGGTCGCTAGCAGGAGACCTCAATCGCGAAGGTCCTCGTGGTCCTCACGCTGGGGTTCGCAGTGTCGAATCCGTCGGCGGTACCACGCATGATGTACGTCTGGCCCGCCATACTTACGTTGGCTTTGCCCTCGAGCTCGCTCATGTATCTCCCGGTGAAACCGCCCATGTCGTTGATGCTGATCGTTTTGGCCACAAGCCCAGCTTCGTTGGAGATCTGAGCTGTGAGGCCTGCTTCCGCAGTGCCGGCATTGATCGTCGTCAGCGACCTGATCGGCATGCACTTCACGACGTTCACCGCCGGCAGAGCCCGGTCGTTGATCGCCACCCTGGCGGTTCCTGGGGGTATCTCGCCCGGCGGTGGTGACGCGGCTGGCGATGAGCACGCTGCAGCTCCCGCCGCGACCAGAACGGCAACTGCTGCGCTGAAGAACTTTTTTTGCATGAGCCCACCCCCGGTCAGGTCTGCCATCGCGGCCGCTAGAGAAATGTAGCTGCCGCCGGGCTCGTCGGTGTTGAATCGCTCAGTCAACATCGGTCGACGCCCGTCGGCCACGCTGCGCGCACGGATTCAGCGAGGCGAGGAGCAAGTTGCGCAGCAAGCCCTCGTCGCCGCCGTCTTCGGGCCTGCCCGGCTCAGCAATGAGGCTGAAGTTGACCCGGACGATCCAGCGGGCGACGGTGTCGGCCGAAAGGTCGCAGCGAATCTCGCCGGCCGCAGCAGCTGCCTCGAGCCGCCGGACGAGGGTGTCGGCGAGTTTGGCTCGCCACAACTCGGACTGTTCGGCGGCGTGGTAAGCGACACCGAGGGCTTGATGTTCCTCCATCAGCGATCGCATTATCGGCGAGCTGCGTGCGATGTCGGTGCCCCGCAGACATGCAGCGACTAGCTGAGTCACAAAGGGGTCGTCAGTCTGCCAGCATTGGTCAACGGCCTCCGCGGTCGCGGCGAGGACCCGCACGAAGGAGGCGGCCAGCAATGTGTCCTTGTTCGCGAAGTAGTAGTACACCGTCGACCGGTGCACCCCTGCGCGCCGGGCGATGTCGCTCATCCGGGTGCGCACAGGTCCTTTCTCTGCGTAGCAGGCATCTGCTGCCGCCAACAACCTTTCGCGCGCCTCGTCCTCGTCAGAGGGCCAGCCGGCGCCCCGCGATCGGGGGCGGTTTTCCTCGGACCCACCGTCCACGAGAGCACACTATGACCTTCGTGGCGGCACGGCGATCCCTTTGTCGCGAGTTGCGGTCGGCACCTTGCTCCAAGCTCTTGATCGCGTCGGCAATGGCTTCGTAGTAGGGCGCGACCCGCTGCTGATCGGTACCCACCTGCCGTTGCCGGACTCGTCAGCAACGTGCTTAAACACGCTAATGATCTAATTCGATATATAGATAAATGTTTTGCTGTTGTACTCGATCGGTGCGCGCGTAGTCATTCACGTGTTCTGCTTCCAACCGCTGTCGCCCTAAGTTTGAGACGGGTCGACGGGCGAGCGGTTGGCGGGGCGTAATTGGCCGGCAGCGTCAGCCGGATCTGACGCGGTGGAGGGCGCTGCACGCCGAG
>NZ_DATNJW010000355.1:0-5396 GCF_035603715.1 Mycobacterium sp.
GACCGAGAACGCATCCGGTGGTAGCTCCGGCCCGTTCTACGACGGCGCGGTCTTCCACCGGGTCATCAACGGCTTCATGATCCAGGGCGGCGACCCCACCGGCACCGGCCGAGGCGGCCCGGGCTACAAGTTCGCCGACGAGTTCCACCCTGAGTTGCAGTTCGACAAGCCCTATCTGTTGGCGATGGCCAATGCGGGCCCGGGAACCAACGGCTCGCAGTTCTTCATCACCGTCGGCCAAACCCCGCACCTGAACCGCAAGCACACGATCTTCGGCGAGGTCGTGGACGGGGACTCACAGGGCGTCGTCGACGCCATCGCCACCACCGCCACCGGCCCCGGCGACCGTCCCTCCGAGCCGGTCGTCATCGAATCGATCACGATCTCCTGACGCCTGCAAGTCAAGACCCCGCGTAACCGCGCGCGGTCAGCACGTCGAGCACGTCCAACGGGTCGGTGCCGAGGTCCCAGCGCGAGAACACGAACAGCCGGCCGTCGTTGGCGTCGATCTCGAGTAGGCGCAGTTTGCGCCCGATCCGCCGGAATTCGGTGATCCGGACGATCTTGATATCGGGTCGCTGCAGGTGGGCCGGCCGTATCCAGCCGCCGACCTGCAGGCCGTCGGCGGTGATTGCCAGTTTTGGGCGTGCGCGCCACGTTCCGCCCGCAAACAAGATCAGTCCCGTCGCGGCGATGCCGAGCAAAAGCCGCCCCGGCGGGTCTGTGACGACGGTCACACATGTGGTAGCCATCACAATTCCGGCAAGGCCACAAGCAGCGATTCCAGCCGAAGACGGCGCCCACTGTGTTTGCTGCACCAGGCTCCTAGGGGTGTCTACCACTGCCTATCCGGTTATCCACAAGCGCTATCCCCAATGGGGATGAATAACATGCGTGTGATCCGGTCCCGCACTCGTTGCTGGCTCAGCAACGCTGCCGGCCGACGCCGCCCGCCTTTCGAGGGCCGCTGGGCCTACCGCCACCGCATCGTGAGCAACAAGCCACTGATCATGAAAGCAAACGCGACGGCGTAGTTCCACGGCCCCAGCGCGGCCATCCAGTTGAGCGCAGCCGGCGCATCAGCGCCAGTCGCGGCGAGCTGGAACACCATCAGCCAGACCAGGCCGATCAGCATCAAGCCGCAGAACAACACCACAAACCACACGCTGGACGGGCCGGCCTTGACCTTGACCGGGGTGCGGCTCACCGCGCTAGCGGTGAAGTCACTCTTCTTGCGGACTTTGGACTTGGGCATTTCAACCTCGGAGCTACGGTAGGAAGAGCCAGTGCAACGACGAGCGTAACGCACTCACCAGCAGCGGACGGAGAGCCGATGGCGATGCGCATCCCCCGGCTGCTTTCCGCGCGCGACAGCCGGGACGCTGGAGCGACCCCGTCGCCGTGGCGGATCGGCGTTCCGGTGGTGTGTTTATTGGCCGGGCTGCTGCTCGGGGCCACCCACGGGGTGTCCCGCGGCGGCGAGATCAGGCGCAGCGATGCGCCGCGGCTGGTCGATCTGGTGCGCAGCGAACGCTCCGCGGTCGAGAACCTGACCACCGAACGGGATCAGCTGGCCAACACCATCGACTCGACGCACGGCCGGTCCCCCGACGCGGCGTTGGCAGCGATGCAGCGGCGGTCCGCCGAGCTGGCCGCCGACGCCGGGCTGGACCCGGTGCACGGGCCGGGACTGACCGTCACGCTCAACGACGCACAGCGCGACGCCAACGGACGCTTTCCCCGCGACGCATCGCCGGATGATCTTGTCGTGCACCAGCAGGACATCCAGGCTGTCCTCAACGCGTTGTGGAGCGCGGGCGCCGAGGCGATCCAGATGCAGGACCAGCGCATCATCGCGACCTCGGTACCCCGCTGCGTGGGCAACACCTTGCTGCTCAACGGGCGCACCTACAGCCCGCCGTACCGGGTCACCGCGATCGGCGACGCCGCAGCCATGCAGGCCGCGCTGGCGGCCGCTCCCCTGGTGATCCTCTACAAGCAGTACGTGGTGCGGTTCGGGCTCGGCTACACCGAGCAAGTCTCGCCAGACGTGCGCATCGTGGGTCACACCGAACCGGTGCGGATGCACTCCGCTCAGCCCCTCGGCCCGGTCAATTACTGATTCGATGCAGCGAAAACGGTCTCGGCCAGCATGCGCCGGCACCAGGCCCGGTACGCATCCGGGCTCCATCCGTCGCGCTGGGTGATTCGCAGGTACGTCTCGACGCTGCAGACGACGGCTGCCGTCTCGACGAGTTCGTCGAACGGCACGTCATCGCGAAGCCATCCACGGTTGCCGAAGATGTCGAGGACGCGACGGACCTGCCCGTTGATCCCGGCGATGAAATCGTCCAGGTAACGGTCCAACTCGGGGTCGGAGTTGGCACCGCCGAACAGCGCGGGCGCCAATTGCGCGGTCCGCATGTGGACATCTGTCGCAAACGACGCAACGAAGTCGAGCGCGTCCTGGGGGTCGTCATTGGCTATCAGCTGGCGGCCAACATCCAGATCGAGCAGGTTTTCTTCGCCACTGACGCCCACCCCGGCGAACTCGGCCGCGGCGATCAGGAGAGCCGCCTTTGGGCCGTGACCCTGGACCGTTTCAGCGGAAACACCGGCCGCGACGGCGATTTTCGCGAGGGTGGTGCGCGCATAGCCTTCGGCGGCAAACAGCTCGGCGGCAGCCGCGACCACCCGCGATCGCGTCAACTCCGCCTGCTTCTGCCGCAGTTCGGACCGGTAAGCCCGTGTCTTTGCGGATATTGACTGCGATGACATGGTAATGAATACTATCACTCTGTAATCAACAGGGGCCCGAGGAGTGAAATGGCAACCATCATCGTCGCCAGCATCCCTGCTCATGGTCACGTCACGCCGATGTTGGCGGTTGCCGAGAGTTTCGTCAGGCGCGGCGACGACGTATGGGTCGTGACCGGTTCGCGTTATGCCGACAAGGCCGCGGCGACGGGTGCGAGCTTTGTACCCCTGCCCGCCGAGGCTGATTTCGACGACCAGCATCTGTTGGCGAGCTTTCCCGAACGCGACCAGCTGAAGGGCATCAAAGCGATCGCCTTCGATATCGAAAATGTCTTTGCGCGGCCTGCCAAGGCTCAGTACCAGACGCTCAAGGCCGCTTTGGCCACACAACCGGCCGACGTCGTGCTCGCTGAACCTGCGTTTCTCGGCGCTGCTCTCATGCTCGAACATCAACGCAGCTCACGCCCGGCGGTCTTGATGTGTTCAGTTATCCCGCTGGCCAACGAGAGTCGCGACACTGCTCCGTTCGGCTTGGGTCTACCGCCGGCTCGTCTGTTCAACCGGCAGCGCAACGCCGTCTTGGCGGCGCTCAATCGCCGGATTGTAGGGCGCGCCAATCAATCAGTCAGTGACCAGTACCGCGAGGTACATGGCAAAGCGATGCCGGGCACCATGTTCGACTGGGGCCGCCGGGCCGATGCGCTCGTACAGTTCGGCGTCCCCTCGTTCGAGTACCCCCGGTCCGATGCACCAGGCAACCTGCATTACATCGGGCCGATGTTGGCCGCTTGTTCGTCCGCTCCGCTACCGGACTGGTGGGACGACCTTGACGGGACCAAGCCCGTTGTGCACGTCACTCAGGGCACGGTCGCCAACGTTGACTACGAACAGGCCATCGCGCCGACCCTGCGCGCGCTCGCCGATGAGGATGTCTTGGTGGTAGTCGCAACGGGCGGTCGACCGCTGGACACGCTGCCGACGCTGCCCGCTAACGCGCGGGCGGCAACGTACCTGCCCTACGACGAATTGCTGCCGCGCACTGCAGTTTTCGTGACCAACGGTGGATACGGCGGCGTCCAGTGCGCGTTGCGTTACGGCGTGCCGATCGTGGCCACCGGCGGTAAGGAAGACAAGCCTGAGGTCGGCGCCCGCGTCGCGTGGTCCGGAGTGGGACGGCGCATCAGAAGTGAACGGCCGACAGCGCGCGCACTGCGCCGGCGCATCCGGGCCGTGTTGAGCCAGCCGAGCTACCGCCAAGCCAGCTGCCGTATTGCGGCCGAGATGGCCGGGGCCCCCGGCTTCGCGGGGCTGGCCGACATCGTGGACCGGTTGACCGCGGGCTCTACGCGATTGACCACGCCGGAATTGAACGACTCGATTTAACCTGTAACCTGGCGCGATGCAGATCTTGGTCGTCGACAACTACGACAGCTTCGTGTTCAACCTGGTGCAATACCTCGGCCAGTTGGGTGTCGAGGCGCAGGTGTGGCGCAACGACGACGCTCGGCTGTCGGACCCCGCCGCGGTCGCCACTGCGGTCGACGGAATTCTGCTGAGCCCGGGCCCGGGCACACCCGAACGGGCGGGCGCCTCGATCGACCTGGTGCGTGCCAGCGCCGCGTCAGGCACTCCCCTGCTGGGCGTGTGCCTCGGCCACCAAGCCATCGGGGTGGCCTTCGGCGCCACCGTTGACCGGGCCCCCGAATTGCTGCACGGCAAGACCAGCAGCGTGCATCACACGAATACCGGTGTGCTGCAAGGTCTTCCAGATCCATTCACCGCGACCAGGTATCACTCGCTGACCATCATGCCTGAGACGCTGCCCGCCGAGCTGGAGGTCACCGCGCGCACCCGCAGCGGTGTGATCATGGGTGTGCGGCACGCCGAGCTGCCGATCCACGGCGTCCAGTTCCACCCGGAGTCGATCCTCACCGAAGGCGGCCACCGGATGCTGGCCAACTGGCTGGCCGACTGCGGCCAGGCCCTCGACGAAAGCTTGGTCCGCAAGCTGGAAAGCGAGCTGGTGGACAGCCTGGCCACCGTGCGGCAGTACGACGCGGCTACTGACCGAACTTCAGCGTGATGCTGCCGTCCTTGTTGGCGCCCTGACCCGCCGACGGACTCTGATACACCACCCGGTTGTGTTGGGAGCCACCGGCATCGACGTCGGGGCCTCGGTCCAGAATCCCCGTCCAGCCCAACGCGCGTAACCGCGGTTCTGCGTCGGTCCAGAACATTCCGGTCACATCGGGCATGATGAATTGGTTGCCTTTGGACACCTGCAACTCGATCACCGTGTCGACCGGAACATTAGCTCCGGCAGGCGGATTGGTGCCGATCACCGAGCCGGCCGGCCGGGGACTGTCGACGGCGGCCTGAGCGAACTTGGAGAACCCGTACACCGTCAGATTCTTCTGCGCCTCGTCGGCGGCCTGCCCGGCGACGTCGGGCACCTGCTTGCTCGACGGCCCTGAGCCGACGATCACGGAGATTTCGTTGGTGATCGCCGACGTCTGGTTGGCCGACGGAATGGTGCCGATGACTTTGTCTTTCGCCTCCGGTGTCGACGGCGAGTTGACTTGTTTGAACCGGCTGAAGCCGGCGGATTTCAGCTTCTTCACCGCCGCGGCGTAGCTCAG
>NZ_DATNJW010000356.1:0-7168 GCF_035603715.1 Mycobacterium sp.
TGCTTTCCGGGCCCAGGTTGGTGGCTCCCGAGGCCATCGGGTCGTAGCCCGCCCCGGCGGCCGAGGGCCTGCTCTGGAAGTAACGCGGCAACGGATTGCCGTCCTTATCGGTGAACGCCTGGCCGATCAGCTTGCTACCGATCGGCTTTCCCGAAGCGTCGATGATCGACCCTTCGGCCTTGGCGTGCAGTCCGGGCAGCAGCGCGATCGCCCAGACTGCCAGCGGATAGATGACGCCGGTGATCACCGTCAGCAACAGCAGCGCGCGGAGCGCGGCCCAGTGCTGACGAATGATGTTCGCGAAGTTCATATCAGCCCATCCCGGGGATAAATTGCACGACCAGATCGATCAGCTTGATGCCGATGAACGGGGCGACGATGCCGCCCAGTCCATAGAGATAAAGGTTGCGGCTCAACAACTTTGACGCACTGCTGGGCGTGTACTGAACACCCCGGAGCGCCAAGGGGATCAGCACGACGATGATGATCGCGTTGAAAATCACCGCGGAGAGAATCGCCGACTGTGGGCTGTGCAGGCGCATGACGTTGATCAGATCCAGACCTGGGAACAGCGCTACGAACATGGCCGGGATGATCGCGAAGTACTTGGCGATGTCGTTGGCGATCGAGAAGGTGCTCAACGCGCCCCGGGTGATCAGCAGCTGCTTGCCGATCTCCACAATCTCGATCAGCTTGGTGGGATCGGAGTCCAGGTCGACCATGTTGCCGGCTTCTTTGGCCGCGCTGGTCCCGCTGTTCATTGCCACCCCGACATCGGCCTGAGCCAGCGCGGGCGCGTCATTGGTCCCGTCACCGGTCATCGCGACCAGCCGGCCACCCTCTTGCTCACGCTTGATCAACATCAGCTTGTCTTCGGGGGTGGCCTCCGCGAGGAAGTCGTCGACCCCCGCTTCTTCGGCGATCGCTCGCGCGGTCAACGGGTTGTCGCCGGTGATCATCACCGTCCGGATGCCCATCTTGCGCATCTCGTCGAACCGAGTACGCATGCCGTGCTTGACCACATCCTTGAGGTGGATGACGCCGAGCACATCGGCTTCACCGTTGTTGACGACCCCGACGACCAGTGGGGTTCCGCCGGCGGCCGAGATGCCGTCGACGATGTCGCCGAGCATGTCGGGAATCGTGCCGCCCTGCTCGCGGACCCACTTGATGACCGAGTTGGCCGCGCCCTTACGCAGCTGTCGTCCGTCGAGGTCGACGCCCGACATCCGCGTTGTCGCGGTGAACTCGACCCAGTGGGCGTTGCTGAGCTCGCCGGGTGAGCGCTCCCGAAGCCCGTAGGCCTGTTTCGCGTACACGACGATCGAGCGACCCTCCGGCGTTTCGTCGGCGAGACTGGACAGCTGCGCGGCGTCGGCGAGCGCTTCGGCGGTGACGGCTCCGACGGGAAGGAACTCGGAAGCTTCCCGATTACCGAGCGTGATCGTTCCGGTCTTGTCCAGCAGCAGCGTGTTGACATCACCGGCGGCCTCGACCGCGCGCCCCGACATCGCCAGCACGTTGCGCTGTACCAGCCGGTCCATGCCGGCGATGCCGATCGCCGACAGCAACGCGCCGATGGTGGTGGGGATCAGGCACACGAGCAGAGCCACCAGGACGACGCCGCTGACGCCGTTCGCGGTCAGTGCGGATGTGTCTGCCACGCCGGGGTTGTTGATCTTGGAGTAGATCGCCAGTGGTTGCAGTGTGGCCACCGCGAACAAGAAGATGATGGTCAGCGCCGCCAGCAAGATGTTCAGCGCGATCTCGTTCGGTGTCTTCTGCCGGTTGGCGCCCTCGACCAGAGCGATCATCCGGTCGATGAAGCTCTTACCGGGCTCTTGGGTGATCTTGACCACGATCCGGTCCGACAGCACGGTGGTGCCGCCGGTGACCGCGGACCGGTCGCCTCCCGATTCCCGGATCACCGGTGCTGATTCACCGGTAATGGCCGATTCGTTGACCGACGCAATGCCTTCCACGATTTCGCCGTCGCCCGGAATGATGTCGCCCGACTCGACGACGACAATGTCGCCCTTCTGCAGCTCCGGCGCCCGGACGTCTTCCTGGATACCCGGATTCTCCGGCGTCCAGCCCCGCAGTCGGCGAGCGATGGTGTCCGCCTTGGACTTTCGCAATGTATCGGCCTGCGCCTTGCCGCGCCCTTCGGCGACAGACTCGGCCAGGTTGCCGAAAAGAACTGTCAGCCACAGCCAGAACACCACCAGCCAGCCAAACCACGATGAATCCCGAATCGTCAGGAACGTCGACCAGAGCGCGCCGATCTCGACGATGAACATCACCGGGTTGCGCCACAGAGTGCGCGGGTCGAACTTGCGGAGCGCGTCGGGCAGAGATTTCGCCAGCAGTGCGGGGTCGAGCAATCCGCCCTGGACGCGACCGGTCGGTTCGTGGCCACCCTGGTGGTGCTGTGGTGAACGCACCGAGTGGGTCTTGGAGACCGTAGACGTTGTCATGTCAGTGAATTCCTTCAGCAAGAGGCCCGAGTGCCAGAGCCGGCAGGAAGGTCAGGGCGCACAGAATGACCGTCACAGCCGCGACCAGGCCGACGAACTGCGGCCGATGGGTAGGTAGCGTGCCGGGCGACTCCGGTGTATGGCCCTGGCGCGCAAGCGATCCGGCCAACGCCAGCACCAGGATCATCGGCAGGAACCTGGCGAGCACCATGGCCAGGCCCAAAGCCGTGTTGTAGAACGTGGTGTTCGCCGACAGGCCGGCGAAGGCGGAGCCGTTGTTGTTGGACGCCGAGGTGAACGCGTAGAGCACTTCGGACAGGCCATGCGGTCCGGTATTGGCCATCCCGGCCCGCGGGCCGGGCAACCCCATGGCGATGCCGGTGCCGACCAAGACGAGCAACTCGGTTACCGGGAAATAGCTTGCCGCGAGCTTCATTTCGCGGGGCCTGATCTTCTTGCCGAGGTACTCCGGGGTGCGGCCCACCATCAGCCCGGCGACGAACACCGTGATGACGGCCATGATCAGCATGCCGTAGAGGCCCGAGCCGACCCCGCCGGGTGCGACCTCGCCGATCTGCATGTTGAACAGCTCGACCAGCCCGCCCAAACTGGTGTAAGAGTCGTGTGCCGAGTCGACGGCGCCGGTGGAAGTGAGCGTGGTCGACGCCGCGAACACCGAGGAGTCAGGAACACCGAAGCGCTGCTCGACACCTTCCATGGCCGCCCCGGCCGCGGCCTGCACAGTGCCGTGGTGTTGCAACTGCATCCACATCGTGATCGTCCAGCTGAATGCTGCGAGGACCCCCATAACCGCGGCGATCGCGTAACCCTGCTTCTTGCTGTCGACCATGCGGCCGAAGGTGCGCGGCAGCGAGAAGCTAATGGCCAGCAACAGGAAGATCTCCACCCAGTTGGTCCAGCGCGTCGGGTTCTCGAAGGGGTGGGCGGAGTTGGCGTTGTAGAAGCCGCCTCCGTTGGTGCCGAGTTCCTTGATGGCTTCCTGGCTGGCGACTGGCCCGCCGGTGATGGTCTGCGGGGTGCCGCTGAGTGTCGTCACGACCTGGTCGTGCAGGTGGAAATTCTGGATCGCGCCGCCGGCGAGGAGCACCAGCGCCGCGATGAACGAGAGCGGCAGCAGGATGCGGACGGTGCCCCGGACCAGATCCACCCAGAAGTTGCCAATTTCAATGGTTTTGGTCCGCGCGAAACCACGAACCAGAGCGATCGCGACTGCCATGCCCACGGCGGCGGAGACGAAGTTCTGCACGGCCAACCCGGCCATTTGCACCAGATGACCCTGCGTTGATTCGCCTGCGTACGCCTGCCAGTTGGTGTTGGTCACGAAGCTGATCGCGGTGTTCCAGGCCAACGCCGGCGTCATCGGGGTCGCCGGGTTGTTCAGGTGCAGCGGCAGCTTGTCCTGCAGCAACTGGAAGAAGAACAGGAACAGCACGCTGACCGCCGAGAAAGCCAGCACGCTGCGGGCGTAGGCGAACCAGGGTTGTTGAGCTTTGGGGTTGGCCCCGATGATGCGGTAAGCGAGCTTCTCGATCCGCCAGTCCCGCTCCGAGGTGTAGACCCGATACATGTAATCGCCCAGCGGCACGTGAACTGCCACCAAGGCGACTACCAGCAATGCGAGGAATGCGATCCCCGCGCCAGTCGTGCTCACTAGAACCTTTCCGGGAAGTACAGCGCCGCGACCAGGTAGACCGCAACTAGCGCCGAGAGTGCGAGACCGATGATGTTTTCGTAGCTCACAGCTTTTCGACCAGCTTCTGCGCAATGCCGAGGCCGGCGAATACGGCCACCGTCAGCAGAACGTAGGCAACCACCGACATCGTTTCTCCGTTCGTGACAAGCCGGTCAGGTCGATCGGCGATCAAGTCTTGGTTCCGGCATGCAATTTAGTCTCGACTATGGGGTCTGGAAAGACGCTAAGCCGCGTGAGAGGTTAAATCGTGGTCGCTAACGCTTTCTTTACAGTACGTCGAGTGGATTCGGTTTGCGGAGAATAGTGTTTTTCTCCGCTTAACTGGCATGCGCTCACGTGGTCGCCTTTGCTGTGACAGCTGTGATCCGGGCTACTAAACGAGCGGGAGACGCACCCGGAAAGTGGTTTGGCCGCCAGCGGATTCGGCGGTGACCGATCCGTGGTGAGCTTTGACGATCGAGTCGACAATGGCGAGGCCGAGACCATTGCCGGGGCCGCGGTCCGGGGCGTCCTTCGCCCGGACGAATCGATCAAACAGATGGGGGAGTAACTCCGGATCGATGTCGGGCCCGTCATCGGCCACTGTCAGCTCGGCGTAGGCCGGCTCGTGCGCGACACGATGGCAGGTGATTCCCGTTGTCACGATCACTCCGGGCGGTGTGTGCACCCAGCCATTGGTCAGCAGATTGCTGACTAGTTGGTGCAGACGATCGGGGTCACCGCGCACCCAGACCGGCTCGTCGGGTAAGTCTTTGACCCACTGGTGTTTCGGTGCGGCAACGGCTGCGTCGTTGACCGCGTTGAGGACGATATCGCCCAAGTCGACATCCTCGGTTTGCAGGTCCTCGCCCTCGCCCAGCCGAGACAACAGCAGGAGTTCGTCGACGAGCGAGGTCATTCGGCGGGCTTCCGACTCGATACGGGCCAACGCGTATTCCGTGGTCGGCGGGAGCGTCGCGCTGTCCTGGCGGGTGAGCTCGGAGTAACCCTGAATCGCTGCCAGCGGGGTCCGCAGCTCGTGGCTGGCGTCGGAGATGAATTGCCGCATGCGCCGGTCGGATTCGGCTCGATGGGTCAGCGCGCTGTCGACGTTCTCCAGCAATCGGTTCAAGGTGTGTCCGACGATTCCGACCTCGTTGTCCGGATCGGTGTCGTCCGGTTGCACCCTGGCGGTGATGCGATGGTCATCACCGGTGAGCGGAGCGCCCGCGACCTCGGCGGCGGTGACGGCTACGCGGCGCAACGGCCGCAGTGCATAGCCGACCACCAACGCGGTGAGACCCGCCGTCACCAACAATGCTGCGATCGAAAGCACTGTGGCACTGATGATTCGTCGAGTTATGGTTTTGTTCGCGAGATCCAGCGAAACTCCGACGACGAGTTGGTCACCGGGGCCGGCGCTGTGGCTGCTCACCCGATATGAACCAAGGCTGCCCAGCGTCACTGTGCGTACTTCGCCGTTTCGCCAGGGCTGTGCCTTGATGGCGGCGACGACATCGGGCGTGGCCGGACGCGGATCGTCTTCGAAGAAGACGGCCGAGCCGATCACATCGCCGTCGTGGATCACGGCGATGAGATTGGCTGCGTTCTGCCCGGTGAAGCCCAACATCGCGTGCTCGAGATCGGCGTAGTGGCCTGATTCGCCATGTTGGTATCTGGTGAGCGAATGGGTCAGCGCGTCCAGTGATTCGTCGACTTCCGCGTCGTTGAGTGTGTTGACGTACGTTCGCAGGCTGACCACGGAGGCGATGCCGACCACCAGCACCACAACGGTGACCACTGCGGAGACCCCTAGCACCAATTGGCGGCGCAATGTGCGTGGGCGCCACCACCGAGTGGTTGCGGCCCTGGTCATTTCGCTGCCATCTTGATGTCAGGCCGGCGCGCGGAGCATGTATCCGACACCGCGGACGGTGTGAATCATCGGCTCTCTGCCGGCGTCGATCTTCTTCCGCAGATACGAGATGTACAGATCGACAATGCTGGTGCGTCCGGCGAAGTCGTAATTCCAGACGCGGTCCAGGATCTCGGTGCGGGTCAGTGCCCGGCGCGGATTGCGCATCAGGAAGCGCAGCAGCTCGAACTCGGTTGAGGACAGCGAAATCGGTGTACCCGCCCGCGTTACTTCGTGGCTTGCGCCGTCGAGGGTGAGATCGCCGACCGTCAGTTCGTCCTCTGCCGGGGGAGCCAGGTGGCTGGAACGCCGTAGCAGTCCCCGCAAGCGGGCGACCAACTCCTCCAAGCTGAACGGCTTGGTCATGTAATCGTCGGCGCCCGCGGTCAAGCCGGTCACCCGGTCCATCACCGAGTCCCGGGCAGTGAGAAACAAGGTGGGCGTGTAGGGACCTGATTCGCGGACCCGCTGCAGGATCTGCAGACCATCGACGTCGGGAAGCATGATGTCAAGGACGAGCACATCGGGTTCGACATCGTCGAACTTGCTGACCGCTTCCCTGCCGTTGTGCGCGACTTCGACGGTCCAGCCCTCATAGTGCAACGCCATCTTGACTAGGTTCGTCAAAGCCGGCTCGTCGTCGACCAGCAAAACGCGGATTGGGGAACCGTCGTCCCGGCTGATCCGGGGTAGCTGCCCGAGAATGGCCTGACGTGGCCGCTGATCACGCGCGGAAGCCGACATAACCGCCATGGTCGCCGATTCTTCCTGCCACACAGGTCGTTGTCACGAAGCTCATATCTTTCTCACATGTCTTGGCTAACCGGCTAATGCCCAGGGGGCCAGGAGAGTCTGGCCCGAGGGCCGCCGGGTCCGCGATGCTGCCGCGAATCGGGTTGCGCTCCAACGTACTTGCGCATTCGCCGGCCGCCTCTGGAAAAAGTTGTGGCCCGCACACCGGTGGGTGTGCGGGCCACGGTAGAGCTGTAGAGGGTTAGGCCCAGCTGGAGCCGACGGCGGAGTCGGTGGACGACATGTTGTTGCCTGCCGTCTGGACCTTCTGGCCGTGGCTGTTGGCTTGTT
>NZ_DATNJW010000357.1:0-2198 GCF_035603715.1 Mycobacterium sp.
TTACCGACTCGACTGTCAGAGTCTGCACGAGCAGGCGACGGAGTTAGCGCATGCACTGCTGGAGAGGATGACGATCGGCAGCGTCGTGTCGTTCATGCTGCCCAATTGGCATGAGGCCGCCGTGATTTACCTGGGCGCGACTATCGCCGGGATGGTGGTCAACCCCATCCTGCCCTCGCTGCGCGACAGCGAGCTGCTCTTCATCCTGCGTGACGCGGACACCCGGATCATCTTCGTGCCGTCGGTTTACGGCGGGCACGACTACACAGCGATGCTCAGCCGGGTCGTCGCGCAGATGGAGAACCCGCCCGAGGTCGTCGTCGTGCGCAACGGTCGGTCACTACCTGAGGCGAAGTCGCCGGCCGCCGAGCTGCCCACGCTCGACCCCGATGCCGTGCGGATGGTGCTGTACACCTCAGGGACTACTGGTCGACCGAAAGGTGTTCTGCACAGCCATAACTCGATGCATGCGCTGATCACCCAACTTTGTGACCACTGGCAGGTTCAGCCCGGCTCCAGGTTCCTGGTCCCATCACCGATTGCGCATATCGGTGGCTCCATCTACGCGTTCGAATGTCCGCTGCTGCTGGGAACATCGGCCGTGCTGATGGACCGCTGGAACGCGGACACGGCGGTCGAGCTGATCGACGACAGCGGCTGCACACATATCGCCGGAGCCACACCATTCCTCGAGCAACTACTCGCGGCGGCCGAGCGCGCGGGAACCCGACTGCCGCAGCTGAAGCTGTTCGTCTGCGGCGGTGCCTCGGTGTCGCCGTCGCTGATCCGCCAGGCAGCGCAGTATTTCGAGCGCGCGGCGGTCACCCGGGTGTACGGCTCGACCGAAGTCCCGGTGACAACGGTCGGCGCTCCGCTCGACCCGGACCACGCCGCCGACACCGATGGGCGACCCGGGTTCGCGACGATAACCCTGCACGGCCCGGGCGGAGAGATTCATGCCCGTGGCCCGCAGATGCTGGTCGGCTACCTGCACCGCGAGGACGAGACCGAATCCTTCGACGACGATGGGTATTTCCGTACCGGCGATCTGGGCCGCTGGGTCGACGACGACTATCTCGTCGTCACCGGACGGGCCAAAGACCTCATCATCCGCAACGGTGAGAACATCGCGCCCAAAGAGATCGAGGACATTCTGATCGGCCACCCAGGCGTCGCGGACATCGCTATCGTCGGCTTGCCCGATGCCCGCACCGGAGAGCGGGCGTGCGCCGTCATCGTCCCCACCGACGAAGCGCAACCCGACGTGGCGAGTCTTCGCGACTTCTTGCAGTCCCGGGGTGTCGCCATCTTCAAGGTGCCAGAACAGGTGGCTATTTGGCAGGCGCTGCCGAGAAACGACGCCGGCAAGGTGCTCAAGCACCAGATTCAAGCGACCCTGATAGCAACGGATGGATGACATGCAAGTAGCGATCGTGACCGGTGCGACCGGTGGAATCGGATTCGGATGTGCGACCAAGCTGGCCGAAACCGGCATGGCCGTACTCGCTACTGGGCGGAATGAGAAACGACTCGACGAATTGGTCGCAGCGATAGGCGATCCCGACCGAGTCGAGACGGTGGCTGTCGATCTGACAGACGACGACGGACCCGCCCGCGTTGTCCAGGCCGCCGTCGAGAAGTGGGGTCGGATCGACTTCTTGATCAACAACGCCGGAGTGGGGAACCCGACGCCGCTGCACGGCACCGACGACGAGACCCTGGATTACTTCCTCAATGTGATGCTACGGGCGCCGTTTCGCCTCGCACGAGATGTGTTGCCACACATGGAGGCCGGATCGGCCATCATCAACATCACCTCGACCTTCGCCGTCGTGGGCGGGCTTCGTGGTGGCCCGTATTCCGCGGCGAAAGGCGGGCTGACCGCGCTGACCACCCACATCGCCTGTCAGTACGGATCGCATGGCATCCGCTGCAATGCCGTTGCCCCCGGGGTAATCCAGACGGCGATGACCGAAGAACGGTTGCAGGATCCCGCATTCCGCCGAATGCAGGTCGAGATGACCCCGCACCAGCGACTCGGCACCGTCGAGGACGTGGCCAGCACGGTGGCGTTCTTGTGTTCGCCCGGGGGCAGTTTCATCAACGGTCAGACCATCGTGGTCGACGGTGGATGGACCTCGACAAAGTATCTGTCGAAGTTCGCCCTGACGTCGGAGTGGACAGCGCAGTGACCGCTG
>NZ_DATNJW010000358.1:0-2596 GCF_035603715.1 Mycobacterium sp.
GATGCAACTGATGACCCATCTCGGCGAGAAACACGGCGCGGACGCGATCATGGGGATGGCCGAGTTGATCGCCTGGAGTCAAGGGCCCGGGAAAGCGCTGGGCCGATTCGAGGTGCGCACACCGCCGAAGTCGCTCGACGAGATGTATGCCTGCGCGGCCAACGAAGCCGAACGTGCCGCCATTCACCAGATGCTGTTCGGCTCGGCGATGGACGCCATCGACCGCTACCTGCCGGACAGAGAAAAGCACGCAGTCATGCGCGGAATGCTCGCGTTTCTGGCCGTCAACTCCACCTACCGCGGTCCGTACACCCCCGGCAGCGCGACCTGCCTGGCCTTTGCGCTGGCAGTGCCTGACGACAGCACCGCGATGATGACCAAGCTCGCCGGCGGTATCGGAGCGCTCACCGAACACCTGCACGAGCTATTCGTCTCCCGTGGCGGCGAGATGCGCTTCCGGACCAAAGTCGAGAAGATCCTGGTGGAAAACGACCGCGTCACCGGCGTGCGACTCCGCGACGGGTCGACGATCAGCGCACCCGTCGTGGTCTCCAACCTCGCGCCCGACCTCACTCTCACCGATCTCGTCGGCGCGGACTACCTGCCTGCGGATCTGATCGCCCGGCTGAGTGGTCGCGACCACCGTGCGGCGTTCATCCAAATGCATTTCGCTCTCGACGGCCTGCCGGAGTTCGCGCCGCCCTACGAACTGCTTAACGAACCCGGTATGCAGCAGTCCATCGGGATCTTCGGCTCGCCCGAAGAACAACAGCGCCAATGGGAGATGTGCACCCGCGGGTTGGTGCCCGACAATCCGTCGCTCGGCATGCAGATACCGTCCTGCATGGACCCCGGCCTGGCGCCGCCCGGCAAGCACGCCGCGAGCGCATATGCGTATGCGTTTCCCGTCGAAGCCAGCCGAGACCAGCATGGGCGTCTGAAAAATGAGATGGCGCAACGGGTTATCGAGAAGATCACCCGCGTTGCGCCCAACTTCCGGGACATCGTCATCCGGCACATCACGTTCGCGCCGTATCACATGCAGTCGATGTTCGGCGCCCCGGCGGGCGACTTCTGCCACGGCTTGCTGCACCCGGACCTGATGGGGCCGAACCGGCCCGGACCCAAGGGCTTCATCGATCTGCCGATCCCGGTCGAAGGGCTGTATTTGGCAAGCGCCGGGTGCCACGGCGGCCCCGGTATCACCTTCACTCCCGGCTACAACGCCGCGTATCAGGCGCTCGACGATCGGGCGGCGGGATAACCCGCTCGACTGAGCCAGCTAGGGACCGCTGTGGCATATGCGACACCTGGCACGCTATGGGGCTCCTGAGCTGCGGAAATCGATTGCGAGATCGCGCAACACGCCGGATCAATTCGTGAACACGCTCGCTGTTTCCGTAGACTTCACTGAGTCACCATCCGCCCGCCAGGGAGCCGCCGCACCGTGACCGTCCAAGAGCCCGTACCTGACGAGAACCCACCCGGCGAAGAATGCGGCGTATTCGGCGTATGGGCCCCCGGCGAAGAAGTCGCCAAGATGACCTACTACGGCCTCTACGCATTGCAACACCGCGGCCAGGAAGCCGCCGGCATCGCGGTCGCAGACGGTTCGCAGGTGCTGGTGTTCAAGGATCTCGGCCTGGTCAGTCAGGTCTTCGAGGAGCAGACGCTGGCGGCGATGGAGGGCCACGTCGCGGTCGGGCACACCCGGTACTCCACCAGCGGCCAGCCCACCTGGGAGAACGCCCAGCCGGTCTTCCGTACCACCGCGGCGGGCACCGGAGTGGCGTTGGGGCACAACGGCAATCTGGTCAACAGCGCCGAACTGGTCACGCGCGCCCGTGAAGCCGGACTGCTCAATAGCAAGGTCCCGGGTGTGGCCACCACCGACTCCGACATGCTGGGCGCGCTGCTGGCGCACGGCGCGGCCGACTCCAGCTTGGAACAGTCCGCGCTGCAACTGTTGCCGACGGTTCGCGGCGCCTTCTGTCTGACGTTCATGGACGAGAACACCCTGTACGCCGCGCGCGATCCATGGGGTGTGCGGCCGCTGTGTCTGGGACGGCTGGATCGCGGCTGGGTGGTCGCGTCGGAAACCGCTGCGCTGGACATTGTCGGCGCGTCGTTCGTCCGCGAGATCGAGCCGGGCGAGCTGTTGGCGATCGACGCCGACGGCGTCCGGTCGACGCGCTTCGCCAACCCCGAGCCCAAGGGCTGCATCTTCGAGTACGTCTACCTGGCGCGGCCGGACAGCACAATCGCCGGAAGGTCGGTGCACGGCGCCCGGCTGGAGATCGGCCGACGACTGGCCCGCGAATCCCCGATCGACGCCGACCTGGTGATCGGCGTCCCGGAATCCGGCACCCCGGCCGCCGTCGGCTATGCGCAGGAATCCGGCATCCCCTACGGGCAAGGGCTGATGAAGAACGCCTACGTCGGGCGCACGTTCATCCAGCCGTCGCAGACCATCCGCCAGCTCGGAATCCGGTTGAAGTTAAATCCGCTCAAGGAAGTCATCCGCGGCAAGCGGCTCATCGTCGTCGACGACTCGATCGTGCGGGGCAACACCCAGCGTGCTCTGGTCAGGATGCTG
>NZ_DATNJW010000359.1:0-8393 GCF_035603715.1 Mycobacterium sp.
CGACGGCAGCTTGGGCGGATCCGGCAGCTCAGGAATCCGCTGTGACCACCAGTCCCGGTCAGCGTCGTGAGCCGGCCGCGGTCCGGCCTCCTGCCGCACAATCTCCCGACGGTATTCCGGGTAGCTGTAGCCCAACTCCGGGAGCGGCTGCCCCCGATACAGCGACGCCAGATCGGCCATCAGCGTGCGGTAGCTCATCGCGTCGGCGGCCTGCATGTCCAAATCCACATGCAGGCGTGAGCTTTTCCCGGGCAGCAAGGAAAGGGTCAGCTCGAACACCTGCCCGTCGAGTTGCTGATGCGACTTCGCTTCCCGGATACCGGCGAGCCGCTCAGCGACGACCTCGGAGTCGAGGTCCCGAAAGTCGTGGATCGTGACCGGGAAGCTCGCCGGACCGTGACCGATCTGCTGGGTTCCATCCGACAGAAACGTCACCCGCAGCATCGGATGACGCGCCGCCAGCTTCGTGGCCGCGTCCCGTAGGCGTTCGGGATCGATTGCCCCGCCGTCGAATTCGACATACAAATGCCCGGCCACCCCACCGAGCGGCTGGCTGTCGTGCCGGCCCACCCACATGGCGTGCTGCATCGGGGCGAGCGGAAACGCGCCATCGGATGTACCGCTATGCGCCGCCGCCACGATGTCAGGCTCGGCAAGGTTCTGGTTGGCGCCGACGAGCAGCGACCACGCCTCCACAGTGGGATCGGCGGCGAGCGCGGCGAAGTCGACATCGATGCCGCGACGACGCCACCGACCGGCGAGCGACATCATCCGAATCGAATCGAGACCCTGGGTGATGAGGTCGCGGCTGCGGTCGACGGCATCGGCGCTGACGCCGAGTAATTCGGCAACCTCAGCGCACACGTCGCCCGGGCTGCCAGCAACGGAAGCCCGCACCCCACCAGTCAACAAACCCAACCCTCCTACTAGTTAGTGGAGGCTAGCCTAAATTGCTGGCTACTTTAATAGTCGGGGTACCCGGGACGCTACCGCCCTCAGGACTAGATAAGAATTGCCGTCACGCGGACCCCGTCACGCGGGCCCGCACAACCGCGACCACCACCCGGGTGTGCCGGTCGATTGGCCCCGAGCAGCGGTTATCGAGGTCGAGGCGAAGAAGTTACCCCACCCTCAGTGAGGTTAGGGTTACCTATTGTGTCTCAGTCAAATCTCAGGTAGCGTCGCGTCCCGCCTGGTTATGGCGCTATGTCCCAGTGACGGTTACTTAAAGGAGATGCCGTGCAGCTAGCCCTTCCCTCCGACTCGAAGACGGCTCTCGTGAGCCGGCTGATGATCGCCGGCGTGGCGGTCGCGGGCGCCAGCCTGTTCGCTGTGAATGCGCCCACCCCCGCCGGCCCTCTGGTCCAGCATCGGGACGTGAAGCTGGCCGCCGGCGAAGTTGACTGGACGACGTTCCTCGCCAACGTGAACGACAACCTGGCGACCCTGCAAAGCGAGGGCGCCACGTCGAGCTCCGAACTGTCGGCGGCACTCGGCAACGTCTCCGACGCCTTCAGCACCCAGATCAGCACCGCGCTGACCGGCTTCGACACCGGTGTCAACAACGCACTGTTCGGCGGCTGGTACGGCGGCGACGACGGCTACGTCTTCGGGTTGTTCGGCGGCGAGGGGGTTGCTGGCGGCCCCACCCCCGGCATCACCGGCAGCCTCATTGACGTGCTCTCGAAAGATTTTGCGGCTATCTCGACGAACCCGAACGGCAGCGAGCAACTTTTCAGCGACATCAACGCCTACGAGTTGGAGCTGCTGGATCACACGTTGAAGCCGCTGCTAGCCCCGCTTCTCGATGAGACCACCAAGGGCGTGACGACGCTGTCGATTCCCGTTGAGCTGTCGCAGATCCAGACCAACCTGCTTCAGGCCTTCGGCGACTACAACGAGCTGAAAGGCTTCAGCGAAACCTTGCTGTCCCCCGAGATCAGCGGCATGTTCGCACTGTCCACCGACCTGGACAACATCAACGCCGCGATGACTGCCGGCGACAGCGCCTTGGCCTCGACTGACCTGAACAACCTCGGGTCGGACGTGCTCAACGCCATCGTCAACGGCTACGACGCCGGCGTGAACCCCGTCAACGGCGTTGAAAACCTGTTCCCCGGGCTGATCAGCACCGGCAGCTTCCTCGATGAGCTGTACACGACCTGGACCGAGCAGTTCGTGACGGCGCTGGGCTCGCTGGGTGCCGACTCCGCCTCGTCGGTTGCGGCGGACTCCGTCTCGACGGCGCTGCCAGACCTGTTCACGGGGCTGTTCTAACCTCTGATCCAAGGACGCACTGGGCGGAAGGGACGAGCGCCGTACTGGAGGCAAGGGATGCCGTCTTCCCAGCTGGAAGGCTTTGTGCCGTTTCCACCGGACCGCGCGGCGAACTACCGGGCCGCCGGTTACTGGACCGGCCGGACCATCGAATCCATGCTGTCCGACGCGGCGCACAACTGGTCGACGCGACTTGCCGTCGTCGACGCCGACGGACCGCAGCGACTGACCTTCGCGCAACTCGACCAACGCGCTGACCGCGCGGCGGCGGGCTTGGCGGAGTTGGGCATCGCCGCGGGCGATCGGGTGCTCCTGCAATTGCCGAACACCTGCGAATTCGCGGTGGCGTTGTTCGCACTGCTACGCGCCGGCGCGATCCCGGTGATGTGCCTGACCGGCCATCGCACAGCCGAGTTAGGACACTTCGCCGCGGTCAGCGAGGCGACGGCGCTGATAATCCCCGATAGCGCAGGCGGTTTCGACTACCGCCCGATGGCACAGGAACTCTCGCACGGCCATCCCGGGCTGCGACACGTCATCGTCGACGGCGACCCGGGACCCTTCACGTCGTGGTCGCAGGTATGCGTAAGCAACGCCGAACGACCCGAACCACGCAATCCCGATCCTGAATCTCCCGCACTGCTGCTGGTGTCGGGCGGCACCACCGGCACACCGAAGCTCATCCCCCGCACCCACAACGACTATGTCTACAACGCCACGGCCAGCGCTGAGGTCTGCAAGCTCACCGCCGACGACGTGTACATGGCGGCTTTGCCTGCCGCGCACAACTTTCCGCTCGCCTGCCCCGGGCTGCTGGGCGCTATCGCGGTAGGCGCGCCCACCGTGTTTCTCAGCAACCCCAGCCCGGAGTCGGCGTTTGGCGCCATCGCTCGCCACGGCGTCACCGTCACCGCGCTGGTGCCGGCTCTGGCCAACCTGTGGGCACAGGCCACCGAATGGGAGCCCGAAGCCCCAACCTCATTGCGGCTGTTACAAGTTGGTGGCGCCAAGCTGGAAGCCAATGATGCCCAACGGGTCCGCGAGACGTTGACCCCCGGCCTACAGCAGGTCTTCGGAATGGCCGAAGGACTACTGAACTACACCCGACCCGGCGACCCGCCGAGCGTGGTCGACCACACCCAAGGCCGACCACTGTGCGTCGACGACGAACTGCGCATCGTCGACGACACCGGCCGACCCGTCCCGGCCGGCGCGGAGGGCGAACTGCTGGTCCGGGGTCCATACACCTTCAACGGGTACTTCCGCGCCGAAGAAGCCAACGTCCGCTGCTTCGACCCGGAGGGTTTCTACCGCAGCGGCGATCTCGTCCGTCAACACCCCGACGGGAACTTAGAGGTCACCGGCCGGGTGAAAGACGTCATTCATCGCGGCGGTGAGACCATCCCCGCGGCCGATCTCGAAGAACACTTGCGAACCCACCCGGCGATCTCGTCAGCCGCGGCGGTAGCGCTGCCCGATCCATATCTGGGCGAAAAAATTTGTGCGGCAGTCGTTTTCTCCGGTGGTCCGCTGACCCTGACGGAGCTGAACGCCTATCTGGACCAGCGCGGCGTCGCCAGGCATGCCCGGCCGGATGTACTGACCGCGATGGCCACGTTGCCAACCACACCGGTAGGCAAGATCGACAAGAAGGCGATCGCCCGGCAATTACAGTCTTAAGATTCGACAGCCGGATTCATCGAGTTCGGACAGAGATTACTTACCTTTCGCCACTAACCTCAACATTATGAAAACAAGTGTTGACAGCGTTTCGCCTGCGGTAAATGGCCGCGTCGAGGCGAAGCGGTCGTTCTTGTCAACCGCCCTCTCGGTGCTTGCCGCCGGCGCGACCTTTTTCGGAGCGGGAGCAGCGATGGCCTCGCCGTCCAGCATGAGTCCCGGAGACGGCCTGCTAGCGTTCCACGTCGAGTAATTCGGCCGTAGCGTCCCATCCGATCGGCGCTTTGCCAGTCGAGATCGACACCAGCGTGCTGGTCACTTGGGCGGATTCGCGCCAACGTCAATCTCGATGAAACTCGTCGCAAACCGACGAGCAGCTCTTAAATTAATGACTCACGACACTAGCCCCGCTTGGCGCGCAGTCGTTGAACCTGTCCGTAGGTGTCGATCGGGCTGTGCAATGCCAGACCTCCGTCGGCCAGGAGGGTCTGCCCTGTCACCCAACCCATCTCGAGCACCGCGACGATGGCCTCGGCGACATCGTCGGCCTCACCCACCCGGCCCAGGGCGGTTCGCTGAGCCAGCCCGTCCACCCACCCCGGCAGCTGCTCGGCCTGGGACAGCATCGGGGTTCGGGTGACGCCCGGTCCCACCGCGTTGACTCGGATGCCGTGCGGCCCCCACTCGCTCGCCGCGACCCGGACCAGCATGTCCACCCCGGCCTTGGAAACGCAGTAAGCGCCCATGTCGCGGTCTGCGACGGTACCGCTGATGCTGGATACCGCGACGATCGATCCGCCGCCGCCGTTGTCGATCATCGCCTGCGCAACCGCCCGCATCGTCAGCCAGGTCCCGGTGAGGTTGACGTCGATCACTCGTTTCCAGTCGGCGGGATCCTGTGCGATCAGCATTCCGGAAGCACCCATACCGGCACAGGCGACCAGTCGATCGGGCACGCCGACGCTGGCCAGGGTTTGTTGCAGCGCAGCAGACACCGCATCGGGATCGCTGATGTCGCAGGCGATGTCGCCGCCGCGGAGATCCCACGTAACGACGTCGTGGCCGGCGCCACGCAACCGGCCGGCGGCAGCGCTGCCGATGCCGGAGGCGCCGCCGGTCACGATGGCGGTCACCGCGCGGGCCCGATCAACTCAACGCGGACGCGGTCCGGCGCCGTGACGACAGCCATCTGAACCTGCTTTCCATGCGGCGCGGGCACGGCAATCTGTCGTGCGTCATCGGCGAATCCCAGATCGGCCAGTCGACGAAGCGTCGGCTCGACCTCGCGGTTCAGCGAGATCAGAAAGAACCCGGCCGCGGGGCCGGCCGTCGATTCGCCCTCGGGTGCCGGATCGTCGAATACGACCAATTCGACGATGCCGGTATCCGGTGCGGCGAGGTCGCCGAGAAAGATCGACCGCAGGGTATCGCTAGTGGCGTCGAACAGGGTCGGCCAATCACCGGTGAATACATGGTCGAAGAGGACCGTGAGACCCAGGCCGTCCCGCCAAAAGCTCAGTGCACGTTCGACGTCGGTGGTCACGATCGCCGTGTGATGAACACCGGTCATGCGCTGCCAGCTTCTGCCTTGAGTTTCGGATTTTGCCGACGGGTGTCGAAGATGCCCAGGTCGACTGCGGCGAGTCGCTGCGCGAACATGCTCCCGCTGTATGGGTATTGGGTCACCATCTTGCCGCTTGCGTGGCGAAAGTAGTTGCTGCAGTTCGCTGCCCAGACAGTGGTTTCCAGAGCTGACTGGATCTCGGTGTTGAAGGCGTCGTGCGGGCCGCGTTTGACCTCGACTGCATCAATCGCTTCCCGGCTCATCGTGTCGAGTAGTCGCCGCACGAACTCGGCCTGCGCCTCCAAGACGTAGATCATCGAGGTAGTCCCGTTGGTGTTCGGCCCGTACAGGGTGAACAGATTCGGATAGCCGGGCACCACCGTGCCCAGATACGCTTCGGCACCATCACGCCAATCGTCGTGAAGTCGCCGGCCACCGCTGCCGTAGACATCCAGATTGCTCAGATAGTCGGCGGCCTTGAAACCGGTTCCGAAGATCACCGTGTCGGCCCGGTGCTCGATACCGTCGGCGGTGCGCAGACCGTGTTCGGTGAAGGCAACGATCGGAGCGGTCTCCAACGTAACGTTTGGTAGATCGAATACCGGAAACCACGTCTTCGACTGCAGCGGCCTCTTGCAGCCAACGGGGTAGTCAGGCAACAACTTCGAGCGCAAATCCGGATCGCTCACCTTTTTGATCAGATAGTTGTACGACATCTCGGTCAGCATCTTGGTCATGTCGGATTCGACATCGAAATCGGCCACTTCGTACTGCTGGAACGCCGCATCTCGAACTTTCAGTGCTTCGGCGGGGTCGCTCGCGAACAACTCTTGCTGCTCGCGGGTGAAGGGGTCGTCGATCCGCGGCGCCACCCAGATCGGGGTGCGCTGGAATACGGTCAGATGCTCGGTCTCCGCGGCGATGGCAGGCACGTACTGGACAGCGCTGGCGCCGGTGCCGATCGATGCAACCCGTTCTCCCGCCGTCGATTTCGAATGATCCCACTGTGACGAGTGAAAAACTCGCCCGCCGAAAAGCTCCCGTTGGGGAATCGTCGGGATATTGGGGACATCAAGCATGCCGACCGCGCTGACGACAACGTCGACCTCATGTCGACTCCCCTGCGCCGTCTGGATCGCCCATTGCGAGTCGGCATCAGACCAACGGAGCGACGTCACGGTGGTGTCGGCCTTCAGGCGCGGACCCAGCTGGTGGTCAGATGCGACCCGTTCCAGGTACGCGAGGATCTCGGGCTGGTTCGCGTAGGTCTTGCTCCAGTACGGGTTCAACGCGAACGAAAACGAATAGAAGTGCGAAGGCACATCACACGCCGCGCCGGGGTAGGTGTTGTTGCGCCACGTTCCGCCGAACCCGTCGCCGCGTTCGAAAATGGTGAAATCGTAGTCACCTTGGGCCAATTGAATACCCATGGCGATACCGCCGGGGCCGGCCCCGATGACGCCAACCCGCGGCCTACGTTTCGACAACGCCGGCCTCGTCGGTGAGATCACGCTGCGCGAGAGTGACGGCGGCCATACCTGGCCATGTTACATATCAAGTCTTATATGTAAAACGGTATCGCGGAGGTGGTGCTCACCGGCGCTCCGGAGCAGAGTTGACGACCGCCTGACGATCAACTGCCTGCGGGCACGTTGGCGAATCCCGGTTCTCCACCGTCGACAACTGAATTGAACCGGAAGCGGGTCTCGAGACGCTCGCTGATGTCTTGCACCGCGCTCTCGGGAATCGCGGTGACATCGAAATTCTCGTTGATGCGCGCCGGGCTGACCGATGCCGTCAGGACTGCGCTGCCACGTTGGATGCCCCACGCCAAAAGCACTTGCGCGGGCGTTTTTCCCAACCGCTGCGCGATCGAGACAATCAGCGGATCGTCGAGCAGTCGCGGCTCGAGCGCGTGCCCAAGCGAAGCAAACGCCAACAGGATGATCCCGTCCGTCTCGCGCAGCTGATGCAGTTCCCACTGCGGGTGGTACGGATGGGACTCGACCTCGACCACGGCCGGCTTGATCCTGGCGGTGCCGGCGATCCGCCTGGCACCCTCGACGTCGATGTCAGAGAGTCCTATCGCTCCGGTAAGCCCTTCGTCGACAAGGCTTTCCATTGCCGCCCAGGTTTCCTCTAATGTGACTCCGTCGTCGTAGATGACGGCTCCGTGCGGGTCGCGGGGATCTTGGTCGTCGCCGGGCTTGAACGCGAACGGGGTGTGCACCAGATACAGGTCGACGGTGTCGATCCCGAGCCGGTCGAGGCTGGCTTGCAATGCCGGCTTGACCCGTTCGGGGCGATGGTTGTTGTTCCACAGCTTGGTGGTCACGAACAGCTCGTCGCGGCGCACTGTGCCGTCCGCGAACAGTTCTTTGAGCGCGGCGCCGACCTCGGCTTCGTTGCGATACCGTTCTGCGGCGTCGAGGTGGCGGAAGCCGACCTTGACCGCGGCTTTGACGGCTTCGCGCGTCTTCGTGCGATCGGACAGCGACGTTCCGAACCCGAGCGCGGGAATCGCGCCGCGACCGTCGTTCAACGGGAACGTGACCCGGCTCAGATCCTCAGCTGATGCCATAACTGTCAGCCTCCTCCATTTTATAGATGACCAGTCGTCTATTTAACATCCACCGACGACCCGCCATTCCCTCCGCGTTTCAGCGCAGCAGCGCGGGAATGGCGTCGGCTTCGAACCGGTCGTAGGGAATGCGGCTGCGAATCATCTTCCCCCTGAGCGCCGCGCCTTCCCAGGCTTCGATCAGCTGGGAGGCCATCTCGTCGGCGTCGGGACCGTTCCGAATATCACCCGAACGCAAACATGCGGCCAGAGCGCTGCCCCAGCGCTCGAGAATGCTGATCAGCTGCGCGC
>NZ_DATNJW010000360.1:0-2940 GCF_035603715.1 Mycobacterium sp.
CTCCAGGGCCAGCAACCCGCCGACCGTGTCGACGTCGAGGTCCTCCTCGAATTCCACGCCGTACAGCTCGCCGACATCTTCGATCGGTAGTCGCGCCGATACCCGAAACCGGTTGTCGCCCAGCTCTTCCACGGGGGCGACCTCGGCGGCGTCGTATTCGTCGGCGATTTCACCGACGATCTCTTCCAGTACGTCCTCGATCGTCACCAGCCCGGCGATCGCGCCGTATTCGTCGACCAGCAACGTCATATGGTTGCGGTCGCGCTGCATTTCCCGCAGCAGCTCATCCAGCGGCTTGGAGTCCGGCACGAACACCGCCGGTCGCATCACCTCCGTCACGGCGGTGTCGCGACCACCGCCTGACGAGTAATAAGCCTGCTGGACACAGTCTTTCAGGTACACCACGCCGACCACGTCGTCGACGTTCTCCCCGATGACCGGGATACGGGAGTGCCCGCTGCGCACCGCGACCGATGTTGCCTGATCGGCGGATTTGTCGCTTTCGATCCAGATCATCTCGGTGCGCGGCACCATCACCTCGCGGGCCGGCGTGTCGCCGAGTTCGAACACCGACTCGATCATCCGCCGCTCGTCGGCGGCAACCACACCGCGTTGCTGCGCCAGGTCGACGACTTCACGCAACTCGATCTCGGACGCGAACGGCCCGTTGCGGAAGCCGCGGCCCGGCGTCAGCATGTTTCCGAGCACGACCAGGATCCGGCTGATCGGGGTCAGCAACACCGAAATCACCTGCAGCGGTAGCGCCGACACCAGGGCAATGGAGTAGGCGTTCTGGCGGCCGAGTGTCCGCGGACCGACGCCGATGACGACGAAGCTGACCACCACCATGACGACCGCGGCGATGAACAGCCCCCATTCGCGGCTGACGGCACGGTAGAAGAACTGCGCCAGCAGCACGGTCGCGCTGATCTCGCAGACGATCCGCAGTAGCACCACCAGGTTGATGTAGCGAGGCCGATCGGCCATCACCTTGGCCAATCGCACCGCGCCGGGCCGCTCGTCGCGAACCAGCTCTTGCACCCGCGCCATCGACACCGTGCTGATCGCGGCGTCGATGGCCGCGAACACGCTGCCCAGACAGATCAGCACGATCGCGCCGAGCAGCGAGGCGGAGCTGTTCAATTCTCGAAATACCTTGATTTGTCTAGCAACCGCTGGTCGCGATCGTGCTGTCGCTGCTGACGGTAGTACTCGACTTGGTCGGCGACCCACTCTTCGAGCAGACGGTGCTGCAAGGCGAACATCTCTTTGGCCTCGTCCGGCTCGGCGTGGTCGTAGCCCAGCAGATGCAGCAAGCCGTGGATTGTCAGCAACGCCAGCTCATGCCCCAGCGTGTGACCGGCAGTGTTGGCCTGTATTGCGGCGAATTCGGGACACAACACGATGTCGCCGAGCATCGCCGCTCCCGGCTCCGGTGCGTCGGGACGACCACCCGGCTCCAGCTCGTCCATCGGGAAGCTCATCACATCGGTGGGGCCCGGCAAGTCCATCCAGCGCATGTGTAGGTCGGCCATCGCCGCCATGTCCAACAGCACCATCGACAGCTCGGCCGCTGGATTGACGTCCATCTGGTCGATGACGAACCTTGCGACGCTGATCAATTCGGATTCGGATACGTCGATTCCGGATTCGTTGGCGACTTCGATGGTCATGACGCTGTCACCGACGGCTGCGTGCGCTCGGGGCGCGTCGCTCGGCCCGGTTCATCCGCAGCCCGGGCTCCTCGTGTCGCGCGTAGGCATCGACGATTTCGGAGACCAGCCGGTGGCGGACCACGTCGGCGCTGGTCAACTCCGCGACGTGAATGTCGTCGATGCCGTCCAGGATATCGACCGCCGCACGCAGACCCGACCTGCCGGGCCCCGGCAGGTCGATCTGCGTAATGTCACCGGTGACAACGACTTTGGAGCCGAATCCCAACCGGGTCAGAAACATTTTCATCTGTTCGGCAGTGGTGTTCTGAGCTTCGTCGAGGATGATGAATGCATCGTTCAACGTCCTACCCCGCATATAGGCCAGCGGCGCAACCTCGATCACCCCGGATGACATCAGCTTCGGGATCATTTCGGGATCCATCATGTCGTGCAGGGCGTCGTACAGCGGCCGAAGGTACGGGTCGATCTTCTCGCTCAGCGTGCCCGGCAGAAAGCCAAGTCGCTCACCGGCTTCCACCGCCGGCCGGGTCAGGATGATGCGGGTGACCTGTTTGGCCTGCAGCGCACTGACCGCCTTGGCCATGGCCAGGTAGGTCTTGCCGGTACCGGCCGGACCGATCCCGAACACGATGGTGTGGGCGTCGATGGCGTCGACATACCGCTTCTGATTGAGCGTCTTGGGCCGAATGGTCTTGCCGCGACGGGACAAAATGTCCAGCGTCAAAACCTCGGCGGGTGACTCATTGCCGGTGCCGACCAGCATCGCGACGCTGTGCCGCACACCCTCCGGGGTGAGCGGCTGCCCGCCGGCCACGATCGCCACCAGTTCGGAGAGCGCCCGCTCGGCGAGCGCGACGTCAGCGGGTTCGCCGGACAGCGTCACGGCGTTGCCGCGCACATGCAGATCCGCGGCCAGGAGTCGTTCGAGGGCGCGCAGGTTTTCATCGGCGGAACCGAGCAGGCCCATGACGAGGTCGGGCGGAACATCGATGCTGCTGCGAACCGGAGATGTGAACGGGCCAGCAGCGTTGGTTTCGCGGGGCGTCACGTGCGTCCTAATGCCTGCTTTCTGTGGTGTATCCAGCGAGTTAGCGCCTTGAGTCTACCGCCGGTCGGTTGACGAACCCAATGGTTAGCCACTGTGCGACCCGCGTTCGGGCTGTTCCCACCGCGGCGTCAACACGCCCAGTGCGCCCAATGCGACGGCCGCCGCGGTCGAGGTGCGCAGCACGGTCGGGCCCAGCCGAACGGCGATGGCGCCGGC
>NZ_DATNJW010000361.1:0-2558 GCF_035603715.1 Mycobacterium sp.
CAGCGCGCACGCGGCCTGCTGATCCGCAACGGAGACCGGGGCCGGCGGCGCAATCTCTGCGATCGCCTCCAACACCGTGGCCACTTCCGGGTCGGCGATCTCGTGGTAGCGGTGCCGGCCCTGGGCGCGGACCCGGATCAAGCCGGCCTCGGTCAGGCGGCGCAGATGCACCGAAGCGGTGCCCGGCTGCACACCGGCTCGGCGCGCCAGTTCCCCGGCCGGCAGCGCCCGCCCGCCGGCCAGCGCGGCCAGCATTGCCGAGCGCGCAGGATCCTCGATCAAGGTGGCGATTGGGGTGAGGTTGCGATCAGCCTGCCGCCCGCAAGACGCGGATTGGCGCGTGTCGCTCACCCCGCCAGCCTTGCACAGCCCTAGTTCGGGTGCTCAGTACGGCAGGATGCCCGCTGCGCAATGTCGCTGACTGTGTTGGCAATAGAACTTGCCGTAGACCGGGGCTGCGGCGACGACGGACGCGAACACCGCCGAGATCATCGCGATGGCAAGCGCCGACACCAGCGGCCGGTCGGCCACCATCGCCAGTATCAGACCCGCGACCGTGCTCACCACGACGTAGGCCAGGAGAACAAAAATCACCTCGGTCTTGTGCCTGGAGGCGTCATGGCTCCACCAATAGAACAGGCCCGCGCCGATCGCGCCGGCGGGAACCCAGACCGCCAGCAGCATCAAGACGAACTGCCACCACCTGACGTACTGATAGCGGTCGGGCACCGGGATCGACTCGGATGACGGTGTGTCGGTGTACGCGGCCGGGGTGAGCCCGCCGACCGGATGACCCGACTTCTCGGCGGCGTCGGACCGTCGGTGCCACGATCGACGCTTCCGGGGCGGCGGCTCTGGCTCGATGAGTTCGGGCTCGACTTTGTGCTGAATGCCGGTGTCGAAGGCCGGTTTGTACGGCTCGGTCAGCGGCATCGACTCGGTCTCCACGCGTTCGTCGTCAGCCACGGGTCACGACCTCGACCAAGGCAAGCACGCCGAACCATCCCGGCGCCAGGGCCAGGATGTACGCACCCAGCGCGGTCAGCCACCGGCGCCGGGCCAGCAGGACCACCAGCAGCCCGACGGCGCTGGGGAATCCGACCACCAGTGCGATGGCGACGTCGGGGCGCATCCGCGCGTGCTCCACGGTCAGCGCCGCCGCGCCGCCGAGCAACCCGGTGGCGACGCCAAGCAGCATCGCGCTAGTCAAAACCAAAGGCCGCGGCAGCGGTATCACGGTTAAACGATACTGCCGCTGGCGCCCGCTACGGCTTTACCTGCGCGGCGCGCCCTGCGGGTACCGGGCACGCATCGGCAGCGGCAGCGACGACCGGAGCGCGCTCCGGCAGCCGCTCGCCGTTCTCGTAGTCGGCGCCGGTGATCACCGCAGTAGCAGCCAGTTCGGCGTTTTCGGCGTCGTTGAACGCGCGTCCGCGGGACAGAAATCGCATGCCCTCGGGCGCTTCCAGGCTGAAGCCGCTGCCCCGGCCCGGCACCACGTCGATGACGAGCTGGGTGTGTTTCCACGCCTGGAATTGCGGCCCCGAGATCCACACCGGCACGCCGTCGGCTCCGACGTCGAGCACACCGAGCAGCACGTCGCGATCTCCGATGATGAACTCCCCATCGGGGTAGCACATCGGCGACGACCCGTCGCAGCAGCCGCCGGACTGGTGAAACATCAACGGGCCGTGCTGGTCTCGCAGTTGATCGAGCAGCGTGGCCGCGTCGGCGGTGACGACCACCCGCGTCGTCATCAGAAGAATCCTTGCGCTTTCTGCGAATACGACACCAGCAGGTTCTTGGTCTGCTGGTAGTGGTCGAGCATCATCTTGTGGTTTTCCCGGCCGAACCCGGACTGCTTGTAGCCGCCGAACGCGGCGTGCGCGGGATACACGTGGTAGCAGTTGACCCACACCCGCCCGGCCTGGATGTCGCGACCGGCCCGATAGGCGGTGTTCCCATCGCGACTCCACACTCCCGCGCCCAGGCCGTAGAGGGTGTCGTTGGCGATCGAGATGGCGTCGTCGTAATCCTTGAATGACGCGACCGACACCACCGGTCCGAAGATCTCTTCTTGGAAGATCCGCATCTTGTTGGTGCCGGCAAAGATGGTTGGCTGCACGTAGTAGCCACCGGACAGGTCGCCGCCCAACTCGGCGCGTTCCCCACCGCACAGCACCTTCGCACCTTCACCTTTGCCAATCTCGATGTAGGACAACACCTTTTCCAGCTGGTCGTTGGAAGCCTGCGAGCCAACCATCGTCTCGGTGTCCAGCGGATCGCCCTGCCGGACCGCCTTGGTGCGGATGGCCGCCAGCTCCAGGAATTCGTCGTAGATCTCGGCCTGCACCAGGCTGCGCGACGGACAGGTGCACACCTCGCCCTGGTTCAGCGCGAACATGGTGAACCCTTCTAGCGCCTTGTCCTGGAAGTCGTCGTGGGCGGCCATCACATCGTTGAAGAAGATGTTGGGGCTCTTGCCGCCCAGTTCGAGGGTGACCGGGATCAGGTTCTGGCTGGCGTACTGCATGATCAGTCGCCCGGTGGTGGTCTCG
>NZ_DATNJW010000362.1:0-2033 GCF_035603715.1 Mycobacterium sp.
ATGCCCTGGGCGATAGGGTAATTGGACCACCGCGTCGGCTTTCGCGGCGACCCGCACCAGCCGCTCAATTCCAATCACCTGCAAATATCCGCTGCGCGGAGTGCGGATCGGTGCGCCGGATTCAGCCAGCCGAGCCAGCAATTCGTCGCATGACGGGCCGCGCTGCACGCTGCCGCGAGCTAAAGTCCCGCGGTTTTGTGCCTCAATTTCAGCGTTGAGCGTTTTTGCGATCTGTGCGATCACGACGGGAAGCTGGATCATCGAGGCGACGTGGTTGAGGAAGTAGATCAGCACACCCACGTTCGCCATCGTGAGCATCAACGCTACCGTGATCGACAGATGCGGGACGAAATCACCATGCGAGCCGCCACCGACCGAGACCAGCGTGATCATCGCGTAGCAGAACGTCGCAACGAAAGCCCCTAGCGCCAGCTGCGTTCCGATGTCGCGCACGCAGTTACGCAGCATCCTCGGCCCGAATTGAGTCGAGGCGAGGGTCAGGACGACGATGGTGATTGAGAAGACGATTCCGATGACCGTAATGATCGCCGCGGAAACTGTCGTCAGGATGACTCGTGCGGTATCGGCGGTGCCGTTGAGGACCCAAGAGGGGAACTGGATCAAACCGTCGTAGGACGCGCGGTCCGCTGCGTATGTCGCGGCGAAAAGAAACGATATACCGAATGTTTCGAGCGCCGGGACGACCCAAAGGTTGGTCCGCAGCGCCTCTCGCCGCCAATCGGCCTCCAGGTAGGCGTGACCAAACATCACAACACCACCGCGAGTTGCCAACCAGCCGTGCCATAAGGCTCATGAATCCGCTTACTTCTCATCACCGTTCACCACCAATCCTTTCCGATCAGTTCAACGACCGGAGATTGTCGATGCCGAGGCCCGCGCCACCGCTTCGGGAGAGCCGGTCGTCGCCTTTGCGGCAGGCGTCGGCCCAGACAACGGTGCAAGTTTGAGGCGTCGCATCCGGGTCGCGCGTGCTACCCGGGACTCAACGTCGAAGGCCGCTATCTGCGCGCTCGCTCCCGGGATTCGGCTGATGAGCCGCGCGATCTTGTCGGCTGAGCGATCGTGCAGCAAACGGCCCACCAGCGGAGAGTATGTCCGCCTGGGCAACAACACCGTGACCCTGGCATCTAGGTCGCTGCCGAGCACGTCTAGTACCAACTCTTGAGCTGCCAGACCCAGATGGCGGTGCGGGCACTCGATCATCAGCAGTTGCGTGTCGTGCTCAAAACGATCCCAAAAGTTTCGCAACGACTTCGCGCGAGCGGGGTCCAAGACAAAATGCACCGCAGTCAGCGTTTCGGCATGCAAGCTCTTTGCATAACGCATTGCTTCGATTTCGGCGAGGTCCACCGAATCCACGAGGACGAACACCTGGTGTTTCGAATGCCTGTCGAACCGTGGTTGCTCGGTGGCACCCATGTCCAGCACGGACGCCTCGGCGCGGTACTGGCGGTTGAGCCGGATGAGCACGAACACCAGGACGGGGAACACAACAACGATCAGCCATGCGCCCTCTGTGAACTTGGCCACGGCGAAGATCCCCACGACGAGCGCAGACAAGACTCCCGCGGAGAAATTGACCATCAGCTTGGAACGCCAACCGCGGTCGCGATGTGTCAGATGATATTTGGTCATCCCGAATCCGGCCATCGCGAAGGCGCTGAACACCCCCATGGCGAACAACGGCACTAGCGCGTTGACCGAGCCGCCGGTTGCCACCAGCAGGATCAGTGCAAGGGCTGTCAACACGATGATGGCGTTCGAAAACACCAGGCGATGACCACGTTTCATCAGCGGTCTAGGTAGGAAGCGGTCTTCGGCAACGAAGTTGGCCAAAGCGGGAAAGCCGTTGAAGCTGGTGTTGGCGCCGTTGTAGAGGATGGCGGCGCTTGCTGCTTGCAGTAGCAAATACAGGATGTGTCCGATCATCCCGCTACCGAAAACCGCGCGGCCAATCTCGGAAAGCATCGACGGATATCCAGCGACAAAGGGAGTGGCGTGGGTGGCGTAGG
>NZ_DATNJW010000363.1:0-2739 GCF_035603715.1 Mycobacterium sp.
GTGGGTGGAGACCAGTCCTTCGAGAAGCGTCCCTACCCGCCCGGTCAGCACGGCCGCGCGCGGATCAAGGAAAGCGAATACCGCCAGCAGCTGCAGGAGAAGCAGAAGGCCCGCTTCACCTACGGCGTCATGGAAAAGCAGTTCCGCCGCTACTACGCCGAAGCGGCCGGCCGTCCCGGCAAGACCGGTGACGAGCTGCTGCAGATCCTGGAGAGCCGGCTGGACAACGTGGTGTACCGCTCCGGGATCGCCCGGACGCGCCGGATGGCCCGTCAGCTGGTCAGCCATGGCCACTTCACGGTCAACGGCGTCAAGGTGACCATCCCCAGCTATCGGGTGTCGCAGTACGACATCATCGACATCAAGGGCAAGTCGCTGAACACCGTGCCGTTCCAGATCGCTCGCGAGACCGCGGGTGATCGCCCGATCCCCAGCTGGCTGCAGGTGGTCGGCGAGCAGCAACGCATCCTGATTCACCAGCTACCCGAGCGCGCCCAGATCGAGGTGCCGCTCACCGAGCAGCTGATCGTCGAGTACTACTCGAAGTAGCAAGCCCCCTACGCCGCCGGCGTAGGTCTTAGCGGCATCAAATAGTGGGTGCCGAGAAGGAGATAGAAGAACACCATGCTGATTTCACAGCGACCGACCTTGTCCGAAGAGGTCATCAGCGACAGCCGTTCGCAGTTCGTCATCGAGCCGCTGGAGCCGGGTTTCGGCTACACGCTTGGTAACTCGCTGCGGCGCACGTTGCTGTCCTCGATTCCGGGCGCGGCGGTCACCAGCATCCGCATTGACGGCGTGCTGCACGAGTTCACCACTGTGCCGGGCGTCAAGGAAGACGTCACCGACATCATCCTGAACCTCAAGAGCCTGGTCGTGTCCTCGGAAGAGGACGAGCCGGTGACCATGTACCTGCGCAAGCAGGGCCCGGGCGAGGTCACCGCCGGTGACATCGTGCCGCCGGCCGGCGTCACCGTGCACAACCCGGAGATGCACATCGCGACGCTGAACGACAAGGGCAAGCTCGAGATCGAGCTCGTCGTCGAGCGTGGCCGTGGTTACGTCCCGGCCGTGCAGAACAAGGCGTCGGGTGCTGAGATCGGCCGTATCCCAGTCGATTCCATCTACTCACCGGTGCTCAAGGTGACCTACAAGGTGGACGCGACCCGTGTCGAGCAGCGCACCGACTTCGACAAGCTGATCCTCGACGTCGAGACCAAGAGCTCGATCGGCCCCCGTGACGCGCTGGCGTCCGCGGGTAAGACACTGGTCGAATTGTTCGGTCTGGCACGCGAACTCAACGTCGAGGCCGAGGGCATCGAGATCGGGCCGTCGCCGGCCGAGGCCGACCACATCGCGTCGTTCGCGCTGCCGATCGACGACCTGGATCTGACCGTGCGCTCGTACAACTGCCTCAAGCGTGAGGGCGTGCACACCGTCGGAGAACTGGTGTCGCGCACCGAGTCCGACCTGCTCGACATCCGCAACTTCGGTCAGAAGTCCATCGACGAGGTGAAGGTCAAGCTGCACCAGTTGGGTCTGTCGCTCAAGGACAGCCCGGCCAGCTTCGACCCGTCCGAGGTCGCCGGCTACGACGTCGCCACCGGCACCTGGTCCGCCGAGGGCAACTACGACGACGCGGACTACGCCGAAACCGAACAGCTCTAACAAAATTCCGTCCCGGTCCTACCTGATACGGGGGCCGGCCCCATTTAGGAGAAGTCGCAATGCCCAAGCCCACCAAGGGTCCTCGCCTCGGCGGGTCGTCTTCGCACCAGAAGGCGATCCTGGCCAACCTGGCGACGGCGCTGTTCGAGCACGGTCGGATCAAGACCACCGAAACCAAGGCGCGGGCATTGCGGCCCTACGCGGAGAAGCTGATCACCCACGCCAAGAAGGGCACGCTGCACAATCGGCGTGAGGTGCTCAAGAAGATCCGCGACAAGGACGTGGTGCACAGCCTGTTCGCCGAGATCGGGCCGTTCTACTCCGACCGCAACGGCGGCTACACCCGCATCATCAAGGTTGAGAACCGCAAGGGCGACAACGCGCCGATGGCGGTCATCGAGCTGGTGCAGGAGAAGACGGTGACCTCCGAAGCCGATCGCGCGCGTCGGGTGGGTGCTTCCAAGGCCGCGGCCAAGGCTCCTGCCGCCAAGGCTGAGCCGAAAGCCGAAGAGGCCGAAGACGTCAAGGCCGAGGAGGTCGTGGCCGAGGCCGAAACGACCGAGCCCGAGGCTGCCGTCGAGGCCGCTGAGCCCGAGGCCGCTGAGCCCGAAGCCGCTGAGCCGGAGGCCACCGAGGCGAAGGCCGAGGCCGAGGACGCTGACGAGTCCTGACGATTTGCCGTTGAACGACGTGCCCGCCATCGACCCCGATGGCGGGTGCGTTCGTCTTAGGCTCGATATCGCTTACGACGGCACGGATTTCGCCGGGTGGGCCACACAGTCGGGCCAGCGGACCGTCGCGGGTGTTCTCGAGGGTTCGCTGTCGACGGTGTTTCGCAGTCAGCTGCGGCTGTGGGCCGCCGGTCGCACCGACACCGGTGTGCATGCCACCGGCCAGGTCGCCCATGTCGACGTTCCGCTCGACGAGCTGCCCAACGCGTATCCGCGCACACCGCGGCCGAATCAGCCCGAATTTCAGCCGCTGGTCCGGCGACTGAGCCGACTGCTACCCACCGACGTCCGGGTCCGCCAGATTGCCCGCGCGCCAGCCGGTTTCGACGCGCGCTTCTCG
>NZ_DATNJW010000364.1:0-7376 GCF_035603715.1 Mycobacterium sp.
CTGGAGTCGATCGGCACACCGGAACGCCTCCGCTCAGGCTGGCTCAACGGCATCAAACACTGGCAGGTCGATTACCACAGCGATGCCTCAGCGAAACACCCTGTCGCGCATTAGGCTACGGCTATGCCGTCACACAAAGCAGTTCAGGTAAAGTCCGCGGGTGCGGCGCTGGAACTCGCCGAGGTCGAGACCACGCCGCCGGCGCGCGGCGAAGTGCGGATCAGCGTCGGCGCCTGCGGCATCTGCGGGACCGACGCCCACTTTGTTTCCGGCGACTTCTCCGGTATGTCCTGGCCGCTGACTCTGGGCCACGAAATCGCCGGCAAGATCGCCGAAATCGGTCCGGGTGTCCAGGATTTCGCGGTCGGTGACCGCGTCGCCGTCGGCTGGTTCGGCGGGTGCTGCGACCACTGCGCACAGTGTCGCAAGGGATTGTTCATCCACTGTGTGAACGGCAAGGTGCCGAGCTTGCACTACCCGGGCGGCTACGCCGAATCGGTGACGGTGCCGGCCAGCGCGCTGGCCCGCATCCCCGCCGAACTGTCCGACGCGGAGGCCGCTCCGATGGGCTGCGCCGGCGTGACGACCTACAACGCGTTGCGCCACACCAATGCGTTGCCGGGTGATCGAGTGGCGGTCGTCGGTGTCGGCGGACTCGGCCACCTCGGGATCCAGTTCGCCCGGGCAATGGGTTTCGAAACCATCGCGGTCAACCGCGGCACAGCTAAAAAGGACGATGCGATCAAGCTGGGTGCACACCACTACGTCGACTCCACCGACGGCGACGTCGCCGAAGCGTTGAATGACCTCGGCGGTGTCGCGGTGGCGCTGTGCACTGCTGGCGCGTCGAAGGCCATGGCCGCGACGGTCGGCGGCTTGCAACCCCGCGGTGAGCTCATCACCATCGGGGTCACCCCGGAGCCGCTGGCGATCAGCCCGCTGCAACTGATCACGCCGGGGCTCAGCATCATCGGACATCCGTCCGGGACGGCCAGCGAGATCGAAGACACCATGCACTTCGCGGTGCAGACCGGAGTGCGGGCCTGGATCGAAGAGCTGCCGCTGGCGAAGGCCGCGGAAGGCTATGCGGCACTGGAGCAGGGCCGGGCGCACTACCGCACCGTCTTGACGGTTTGACCGGCGACGACAGCGCGGTGTGGCGCCTTGACGGCTCCCACGGTGAGCTGCTGATCCGTACCGGCGTCGCCGGTCGCGCCGCGCAGCTAGGTCATCGACTGACGATCGCGATGCGCAGCTGGGAGGCGAGCATCCAGTGGGCGTCCGACGAGCCGGTGAGCGCGGAATTGACTGTCGACGTCGGTTCGCTCGAGGTGGTGCGCGGCGAGGGCGGCCTGACCCCGTTGTCCGGCCCGGAGAAAATCCTGGTGCGCACCAACGCTTTACGGTCGCTGGGCGCTCGTCGATTCCCGCGAATCACGTTCGCCGCCGAGACCATCGAGAAGACGGACCACGGCTACCGGTTGACTGGGCCGTTGACCATCCGTGGCAAGACCCGTGCCCAGACCGTGGATGTGCGCACCGATGACCTGGATGGCAGCTGGTGGCTGTCCAGCGAAACCACCGTCCGGCAATCCGAGTTCGGCATCAGGCCGTACTCGCAGCTGTTGGGCGCGTTGAAAGTCGCGGACGACGTCACCGTGTCGTTTACGGCGGAGTGCGCCAACGAATTCTGACGATGGGAGTCGCGATGCGGATCGGAGTGGTGTTCCCGCAGACCGAGATTGGCGCCGACGCGGGCGCCGTCCGGTCCTACGCCGAGCATGCCGAGGCGCTCGGGTTTGCCCATCTGCTCGCCTATGACCACGTCGTGGGAGCCGACCGGGAGGTCCACGCCGGCTGGAACGGCCCCTACGACCTGCAGACTACGTTCCACGAGCCGCTGGTGACTTTCGGCTACCTGGCCGCGATCACCACCTCTTTGGAGTTGGTCACCGGAGTCGTCATCCTGCCGCAGCGCCAGGCCGTTCTGGTCGCCAAGCAGGCCGCCGAAGTGGACCTACTCAGCGGCGGCCGGCTGCGCCTGGGAGTCGGGCTCGGCTGGAACGCGGTCGAGTATGAGGCTCTCGGAGAAGACTTTTCGACGCGGGGCAAACGCTGCGACGAACAGGTCGAGTTGATGCGCAAGCTGTGGACCGAGCCGAGTGTCACCTTCAGCGGTAGCTATCACCAGGTGACCGGCGCCGGGCTGGCGCCGCTGCCGGTACAGCGGCCGATTCCGGTGTGGTTCGGGGCGTCGTCCGCGCGGGCGTTGCGCCGCGCCGGCCGACTGGGTGACGGCTGGTTCCCGATGGTCGGCCCTGGACCCAAACTCGAGCAGGCACGTCGGCAGGTGGCGCAAGCGGCGACGGAGGCCGGCCGAGACCCCGCGCAGATCGGCATGCAAGGCCAGGTGTCCTGGAATGGCAGCGCCGAGGACCTGGCCGAGGGCTTGCGAATCTGGGCGGACGCGGGCGCATCGCACGTGTCGATCAACACCATGGACGCCGGGCTGGCATCAGTCGATCAACACCTCGGCGTGTTGAGTACCGCCGCCGAAATAGCCCGGGAATTCACGGGATAACGTCGCGGCCAGGCCCCAGGACTACGGGGGCGGTGCCCCGGGCGGAGGCGGCGGGGGCGGCTGCTGCTGGTCTGGGTCCTGCCCATGCAGGCGTAGCCACAGCTTGGTCAACAGCGGGTGCGGGTTGGGCGGCTCTTCCGGCGGCGGAGGTGCCGCCGGAGGTGGCGCCGCGGGCGGCTGAACCGGCGCGGCCGCGGGCACGTTGACCGGCGCCTGAGCGACGACGGGCTGCTGCTGAACGGCCGGCGCTTGCTCCGGCGCAGGCTTGGAAGCCGGACGGGCGGCCGGGGTCTCGACTGCGGCCGGCCGCGGCGCCGGGGCCTCGGCTACGGGGGCCGGCGCGGCCCAGTGAGCCATCGGCCGGACCGGATCGGGTGCATGGTGAGGCACCAGGTGCTGACCCATCGCGAGCGACAGCGATGCGACGAATGTGACAGCTCCGGCGCCCAACATCGTCAACGCTCCGGCATACGAACGCTGTCCGGAGGCTTCGTGATCCTGCCGCCGGCTGTTCACGGTCTCGAGCATCTCGGCATCGGTGAATTCGGTGCTCTGAGCTGACGCGAGGGCGGCTCCACGCGCCAGAGCCAAATCTGCACCCGGTTGGGTGATGACCGGGACCGGCACCGCCGCCTCGAGATGCGTTGACAGCGTGCCGAGTTCGGGCTCGGCACCGACGATCACGATGCCGTGGGGCTGCCAGGAGCTGCGGTCGAACAGCGTGGTCAACCAGTGGACCAGATGATCGGGCCCGCCAGGCAACTGCTTGATGGCCGTCTGCGGCTCGCCGCCGTCGTTGTCGACCATCACGACGATCGTCGCCTCGCCGTCCAGCACACACACGGCGGCTTGGTCGTAGCCGACGACCGGAGCGATTGCGCGAGCAAGCATTTCGCACGCTTCGTGGAAGCGAATCGGGACGACGTTGTCGAAACCGGCGTCGGTCAGCGACTCCAGCAGCAGAGCAGACTCCGCAGCCGCTTCGTCGCTCCACGTGACGCCGACGACGTGAAGTCGTTGGTCGTAGCCCGCGGCTGCGGCCTGCGCGTCCAGCACGGCCGCGCTGGCCTGTTCCGAAGTGTGGACTGCCTGGACTCCATTGGCGGGTGGCACGTCGAAGTCGTCGTGATCGAGCGTGGTTCCGTCGGCGTCACGGCCTTCCACCAGGACCCAGCCGACTGACGTCGATGTCAGCGACAGCCCAAGTACCGTATCCAAATCTGCACCTCAATCGCGGCCCAAAGCCCGAGCGCCGCAGTCGGGGACCAGACGAGTTCTACAGCGCTGGTTCGGCGAGCGGCGGAAGGACCGGGACGGCGTGGTCTCGTCGGTCTACCCCGGGTGAGCCTACGCGGTCGCGGCGCCGAAATGCGACCGGGGATCGACGCGTGTGCAATCGCGTGAGCCCGCAAAATGTTGCCAGGAAACGGTGATTGGCCCGCATTATGCGAGGTAGCAGCAGGTGGCAGCCGTCGGCAGCGTAACCAGACACGTTTGCGTCTTGATCGACATATGGACGACCGCACGGTAAGTTTTCCGATAGTGCGTGACGCCGTCGACAAGGGGCCTTTATATGGCATACGTAAGCGAGAAACTGGGTGGATGGCTGCGGCGACTTACTGTCGCCACGATCGCGGCCGCCGCACTACCGGGCCTGATCGGCCTCGTCGGCGAGTCGCCGACGGCGGGAGCGTTCTCCCGGCCCGGCCTTCCCGTTGAGTATCTACAGGTGCCGTCGGCTTCGATGGGCCACAGCATCAAGGTCCAATTCCAGCCCGGTGGGACCAACGCGCCAGCCGTGTATTTGCTGGATGGCCTGCGCGCCCAGGACGACTACAACGGCTGGGACATCAACACCCCGGCGTTCGAGTGGTACTACCAGTCCGGCCTGTCAGTCGTCATGCCCGTCGGCGGGCAGTCCAGTTTCTACACCAACTGGTACAAACCGGCCTGCGGCAAGGCAGGCTGCTCGACCTACAACTGGGAAACCTTCCTGACCAGCGAGCTGCCCGGATACCTGTCCTCGCAGAAAAGCACCAAGGCGACCGGAAGCGCCGCGGTCGGCATCTCGATGGCAGGCTCCTCGGCGATGAACCTGGCGATCTACCACCCCGATCAGTTCATCTACGCCGGTTCGCTATCCGGCTACCTCAGCCCGTCCACCGGCCAGAGCTGGATTGGCCTCGCGATGGGTGATGCCGGTGGCTACAAGAAGGAAGACATGTGGGGGCCCGACAGCGACCCGGCATGGATACGCAATGACCCCACGGTCAACGTCGCCCAACTCGTCGCCCACAACACCCGGCTCTGGGTCTACTGCGGCAACGGAACTCCGAACGAACTTGGCGGCGCCAACCTGCCGGCCACGTTCCTCGAAAGCAACTTCATGATCGGCGGCAACAAGAAGTTCCAGGACGCCTACAACGCCGCGGGCGGGCACAACGCCGTGTTCAACTTCCCGGCCTACGGCACCCACAGTTGGGAGTACTGGGGAGCGCAGCTCAACGCGATGAAGGGTGATCTGCAGGGCGCGCTTGGCGCTCACGCCGGCGGCTGAACCCCCGAAGCAAAACCGGGCTTGACGGAATCCCGTCAAGCCCGGTTTTCTGTTGCCTGCCTGGCTAATGCAGTCGGTCGGTGACATCGACCCACGCCGCCGCTCGGTGACTGTTCATGTCGTGACACTGGCCGTAGATACGGCCGACGCCGTGTGTCGTCGAGTCGCGATCCGGATACAGGATCGCGTTGACGCCGTCCTTCGAAAGATTTCTGCCGAATATGTGCTGGTTGGGCGGTAAGCCCTCACGCCAGCCGTGCGCGACCATGGCCGCCGCGATGGTTCGGAAATACTCGTCCGCGCTGATGTCGGGCGGCAGCTGGAAGTCGAGGTATATCGCTCCCTGATAGGGCGGGTTGTCGTTGTCCTTGCAGGACATCAAGAGATAGCTGGCCGTGGGCTGCTGAAGAGCCGCGACCGCGACGATGTCTTTCGCCTGCTCGACAACCTCGCTTTGAGTCTGCGCATCCGTGGCCGCAGGACCCGGGTGCTCCGCAACATTCCCCGCCGATGAGTGCAGCCGATTGATCACCAGGAAAGCGGCACCGACGAGGACAGCAGTCGACAGGGCGGCGGCGAACACCGTCCGTGCTGCGGGCGAGCGATTGTTCGACGTGTCGCGGTCGTCAGTCATGGGTGACCACGAAGCGGGCTAAGCCACGGGACGGTGGCGTCAGCCCCCCAGAGCCGCGAGAAGTTCTTTGATCCGGGCCGCCTCGTCGTCGGTCGGGATCTCCTCGGCCTCGATGGCGTCGAGCAGCTCGGGCGTGAGTCCCGCGCCGTTCGCGGTTTCCTGTGCCGACAGTTTCGCGCGCCGGCGAACGACGTAGAGCTGCTGGCCCAACGTCGCGCCCGGCGCCTCGGCGGCCATCGCCATCAGGTCGTCATAGCGGGTCCGAACTCCGCTGAGCGACACGATAACTGACGGAGTCGCCCGACCGCGAGACGCTGCTTTGGTAAGTGCCGTCTGCAACTTGCGCAGACCGGACAGGATCACATTCGCGCGATTGGAGAACTCTGGATCCTTGATGTCGGGCAACGCGTCGATCGCAGCGGAGAACATCTGCATCGCCGCCTCGACCAAGCTGACAATGACCGGCGCCTCACCGTCATCCGGTCCCCCGTCGTTCTTGGACCGCTTTGTGCTCTGGAAGGAATCGTCGATGATAATCACTCCGTCCGAATCTTGATTGCAGACGTCGAAACGCTAGCGCGGATCCATCGTCTGGACAAGGTTGGCCCAACGGTGCGATCGCGGCAGCGTATCGCGGGAAGTCCGACCCGCCAGCGCAATTTCTGGCCTTCGGCTCGCAACCATTTTCCGTCCCCGGCTTTTCGCGCGGGTTCCGAATATCCGCGCGGCGCGCAATGCAGGACTGGTTGAACATCGGCATTTCCGCGCACCCGCCGGCCGCGAGCATGCTTTGATCAGCCCATGCAGGGCTCTGCGACAGTTCATATAGCGGCACCGGCGGACAAGATCTGGGACCTGGTCGCCGACGTCCGCAACATCGGCAGCTACTCCCCCGAAGTGTTCGAAGCCGAATGGCTCGACGGAGCGACCGGGCCGGCGCTGGGCGCGCGATTCCGAGGTCACGTCAAGCGCAACGAAATCGGCCCGGTGTACTGGACCGTCTGCCGCGTCACCGCCTGCGAGCCCGGCCGGGAATTCGGCTTCGCGGTGTTGGTGGGCGACCGGGCGGTGAACAACTGGCACTACCGGATGGCGCCGTCGGGCGACGGTACCGACGTCACCGAATCATTCCGAATGGCCTCCTCCCCGATGACGGACCTTTACTACTGGCTGTTCGGAGGCTGGCTGCGTCAACGACGAAACGTCAGGGATATGACCAAAACATTGCATCGAATCAAGGATGTGGCCGAGGCATGAATGGACAGTGGTCGCGCGACGAGATCGAGTCGGCTTTCGAGCGCCACAAGCAAGTCGTCGTGGAGATCGGTTCCAGCTGGGACTGGTCGCGGTTCGCCGACCAATTCACCGAGGACGCAACCTACGTCGAGCACACCTACGGAACGATGCACGGTCGCGAACAGATCCGCGACTGGATTGTCTCGACGATGAACGTCTTTCCCGGTAGCGAGATGCCGTTCTATCCGACGTCCTGGCACTCCATCGACGTCGACCGCGGCTGGGTCTTCTGCGAGTTCCAGAACCAGATGCGCGATCCCGGCGACGGGAGCATCCACCAGGCGGCCAATCTGTCGGTGATGAAATAC
>NZ_DATNJW010000365.1:0-12952 GCF_035603715.1 Mycobacterium sp.
CGGATACATTCCGCAAGACGCGGACTGGAACTTGTTCACCAGGTTGATGCCGATCATGCCGACCACCGAGGAATCCAGCGGTGCCGGCATGGCTGCCCCGTCGGCGGTGGCCGGGGTGATCGCGATGCTGGTCTCCGATGACGGCGCGTTCATCACCGGCACCGAAATCCGCATCGACGGCGGAACACACGCGTGACAGCCGATTTCACTTACGAAAGCACGCTTCGTGAAACAACCACTGACGCCGGCGTTCTGCGCTACCACGAAGCCGGTCCTACCGACGGTCCGTCGTTGTTACTGCTACACGGATCCGGCCCAGGGGTCACAGGATGGCGGAACTTCCGTGGTGTGCTGGGCACGTTCGCCGAGTTCTTCCGTTGTTTGGTTCTGGAGTTTCCCGGGTTCGGTGTCAGTGACGATTTCGGCGGCCACCCGATGATCACCGCGCTGGACGCGGTGGTGCGCTTCGTCGACGCCCTAGGCCTGGAAACGGTTGATATCGTTGGCAACTCGATGGGCGGCGGCGTGGCGATCAACTTCGCCATCGCTCACCCCGAACGGGTGCGCAGGTTGGTGACCATCGGCGGTATCGGCCGCAATATCCTGACTCCCGGTCCCCCGGAAGGCATCCGGGTGCTACAAGAGTTCACCGAGGAGCCCAGCCGCGAGGGACTGATCCGATGGCTGCATTCGATGGTCTACGACCCGGCAACGGTGACCGAGGAACTCATCGAGGAACGCTGGAACCACGCCACCGATCCGCAGACGCTGGCCGGCGCGCGGCGGATGTACAGCAAGGAAGCGTTCACTCAGATGATGAAGGCCATGGAGTCATCCAAAGGTCCGCAACCGTGGGCGGTAATGCACCGGGTCCAGGCGCCGACGTTGATCACCTGGGGCCGCGACGACCGCGTCAGTCCACTGGATATGGCGCTGCTCCCGATGCGCACCATTCCCAATGCCGAGTTGCACGTGTTCCCGAACTGCGGCCACTGGACGATGATCGAGGCGAAAGAGGCATTCGAAAGCGCAGTGCTCGCTTTCCTGCTGCGCAAGTAGATCAGTTGACGCAGGGCACGCCACCGCCGCCGATCGGTGCACCCCGGTCAGGGGTCGGCTCGGTGGTATCCGTGGTCACGCTGGACTTCCACCCGTAACTGCCGTAAATGGTTGACGGCGTGGTGGATTCAGTACTGGATTCGTCCTGGGCTGGCACCGAGAAGTTGTCGTCGACGACGACCTCGATGTGTCCGTACTGCAGTGAGTGGTTCGGCTTGTCGGGTGCGTCGATGCCCAGCAGGCTAGCCACCTCGTGTGCGTCCGAGTCAGCACCGGGCGCGTATTCGATTGTGGTGGAGCTGGGTTCACCGCGAACCCGGTCGCGTACCGCGCCGGTGGTATAGCCCCCGTGCTTGAGCGTGCGCGCGACCTTGGTGGCCAGACCGCCGACGCTGCTGGCGTTCACCACGTCGACGACCGTCGACGGATTAGGGACGCCCAAGGTGGTCGTGGTCGTGGACGCCGATGAAGTCCCGAAGGCGGCGGACACTTCGGCCTGGATCGCCGCGGGGTCGATGATATTGACGTCTTGACCGTTGATGTTGTCGTAGCGCACCACGGGCAGCGTCCGGTATTCGATCGAACCACCGGCCAGCGCACCCATCTTGCGGAACATGTCCTCATCCCAGCCCGACGACAGCACCACGTCCTTACGTGCCACCGCCATCAGGCCCTTCAACTTGCCGAGGTTGGTGAAGGTGCCCGCGTCCTGAAGCTGGTGCATCACCGACGATAGGAAGGCCTGCTGACGGTGGGTCCGGTCCAGGTCGCCGTTTTCCAGGCCGTGGCGCTGCCGCACGAATGCCAGCGCCTGCTCGGCATCCAGCGTCTGGGGCCCCGCCGGGAAGTCGGCGCCGGAGTACTCGTCATAGACAGCATGCTTGAGGCAGACATCGACGCCGCCGAGGCTCTTGGCCAAGTCGTAGAAGCCGGCCAGGTTGACCTCGGCGAAGTAATCGATCGGCACCCCGGTCAGCTTCCGAACTGCCTTCAATGTCGCAGCGCGGGCGGCTTCGCGGCCCTTGGTCTCGAGCTCTTTCTGATCGCTCAGACCCTTGTCGATCATTTTTTGCTCGACGTACTGCTTGGTGAGCCCGTAGGCCTCTTTGATCTTGATGTGGTTATAGCCGGGCACGCCGTTGAACGACACCCAGTCGTCACGGGGGATGGAGAACGCCGATACCCGGTCGTCCTCGCCGACGTGGGCCAGGATCAAGGTGTTGGTGTTGTAGCCGCCGTCATCGGAGTCGCCGGCATGCAGGTGCTTCAGCAGGCTCCAGGGCAGGTCGTCGCCGTTCTGGTCTTTCCGGGAATCGAGTCCGATCAGCAGGATGTTCATCCCGCCGCCGCTGGACTTGGGGTCTTGGGACCCGAGTGCCTGCGAGACGGTGATTCCGCTCAGCATGCCGTGCGCCATCCAGTAGCCCGATCCGGTGGCCAGCAGTGCGACCACCGCGACCACCGCCCCGGTGGCATGCAACCACCCGCGGCGTCGCGTTTTCATCGACGCCGCCCGATGGCGATGCTTAGCGCTGGATCGCTGCAGGTCTCCCACCACAATCTCGGCTTTATTCGGGGTTCGCGCCTGACCCGGGATGAAGTGCGCGCGCGGCAACGATTGGTACTTGTCGTCTAGTATGCGACAGCTTGCTGAGGATCGTGTTGTGAGCCAGGTAACCGCCAAGATTTGACGCATACGTCAAAACAGCCGATCAACTGCGGCTATTGCCCTCTGGGCGACGTTAGGCCGGACCGTCGATTGTGGCCAAATCGTGCCGCTAAAGCTCCAGAATGGCCCCGTCCCGGGCCGATATTGCGCCGCCGAAGCGGGTCTGCGCCGCCGCGGCGGTGCGCTCGGGCACACCCGGCAGGGGATGGTTGTGGGTGATCAGGAGGCGTGACACACCGGCTTCAAGGGCGATGATGCCGACCTCATCACCGGAGGTATGGCCGCGCTCGGCGTGGGTGGGTTCCCACGCCTCGTGGAGCAACGTGGTCACACCCGCCACGCGTCGGACGGTCTCCGGATCGAACTCGGTGTCGGTGCAATAGGCGAGACGGTCTCCGACGCGGAAGCCGGCCGACGGCAAGGGGTGGCGGGTTTGCTCCCACGTCTGGATTTCGTGGCCGGCGAAGCTCAAGGTGTCCCAGCCCAGCTCTGCCCAGCGCGCCGATACCAGCGGCGAGGTCGTCTGGAACGGGGAGGCGAGAAGCTGATCTTCCACGATCGAGCGGGTGGGCCGGCCGTACGCCATCGAACCCGGTCCGGCGATCGTGAGTTCCCGGCCGCCCAGCGCACGCGTACTGACGAACCCGAGGCCGGTCACATGATCGAGGTGAAAGTGGCTGAGCGCCAAGATCACTGTCTCGATGCCGTCGAGAAGGGACGGGTCGATATGCAATGCGCCTAAACCGGTTCCGGCATCCAATACCAATGCCTCGGTCCCAGAGGTAACCAGATAGCAGCTCGTCTGACGGGAGCTGGTGGGAATCCATCCACCGCTGCCGAGAACCGTCATCCGCATGGTTAGAGAATCTACGACGCCAGGGACTGTTTCAGTGCAGCGACGGTCTCCAGATCGGTCAGTGCGGCCACTCCGCGTCGAACGCCTTCCAGCGCAATGCTTTCGTCCTGCATGCCGCCCATTCCGGCAGTTATCAGGGGTGCGACGTAGGCATACAGCGCGCCCTGCCGGTAGCGCAACCAGAGCTCATCGGCAGCGAGTTCGGGGCCGCCGGCAGCGGCCAGGGCATGCCGGTAGGCGGCGAGAAGGTCGCGTTCGTGGGCTTGGCGGTCGGCGGTGGTCATACCGGTGATCAGTGTGTAGGCCAATTCCCGTCCGGGGTGTCCGCGGCGAACCGCCTGCCAGTCGAGCAATCCGGCCTCGCCATTGCGGAAGTAGACGTTGCCGGGATGCGCGTCGCCGTGGGTCACGGTGTTCGGTTGTCGGTCAATGATTTCCGCGACCAGCCGGTAGTTGTCGATGATGAAGCGACCGTCTTCGACTCCGATGTCGGTTCGCTCGGACAGCCGACGGGCCGACGTGTTCAGCAGCGGTCCGGTCAGCAACGAGGTGTGGTCGCCCGACGCGGAGTACACCCATCCGAGCGGACCGCGACTCCCGTTGGCGGGCAGGCGTTCCCAGAATGTCGCGTGCAGCCGCGCGAGCAGCTCGACGATAGCGCTGGCCTGAGCTTTGTCCAGCGGATGCAGGGTGTCGGGGAATACGCAAGGATCCACCGCGAGGTCCTCGAGGATGAGCACGAAGCGACCGGTCAGCGGGTCGAACGCCGACCCGTATGAGGTGGGCAATCCGGTCAGTTGTGGCGCCAACTCGCGATAGAACATGACTTCGGTGTGCGCGAGCCGGCCCAGTTCACCCATCAGCCGGGTGGCGACGGTCTCGGCGGGCATCTTCACGAACACCGAGGCGGGGACGTCGTCGCCGGTCAGTGTCAGCCGGGCTCGCGACGACGTCCCGGCGTCGCCGCCGAGTACCGACACCGATGTGACCCGTCGCGCCATGATCGTCGAGAGTGCTTGGGCGTCAAGCTCGTTGATCGATCGCGGCAATGAGCGCAGGCGACCGATGACGGCATCGGTCGCGACTCGCTGGATGCCGCGACCCAGGTGCGCCGCCAGGCCGAGAACCGGTGCGACCTTACTCACTGCTGCATCGTTACAAAAAGTCGACTATCTGTAAAGTAGGCGCTACAGCCTGCGGTTTTTCTGTGGCAGTGTCACACTCGACTACCCAGACCCGCAGGGCGCGTGAAGGCGTGATAGCTGAACGTCACGCAGGTGCCACACCGGTGAAAATAGTGTTGACCAGGTTCTCTATGTACGAGTCGGAAAGCTCGATGTTCTCGTAGGGAACCAGCAGCCGATGGTAGATCGGCCCGTAGAGCGCGTCGAGGATCAGGTCGGGGTCAAGTCCGCCGCGGATTTCCTTGCTCACAATGCCTTGGCGGACGATGGAGCGAGCCACGGCCCGCCTCGGCTCCACCCAGCGCGTCATTACGGCGCTCCGCAGCTCACCATCGACCTGTGCCCGTCCGATCAACACGCGCAATGTGCTGCCATAGGGCCCCCGGTATAGTCGGGCCAGGGACTTCATTGAGACGGTCAAACTTTCGCGCGCCGTGGCAAGATCAACGATCGGCGCAGCCCGGTCGACTTCGGCCAGAAATGCGTCCATCACCACGGTTGAGATATTCGGCCAACGTCGATAGATCGTCGTCTTGGCAATCCCGGTGCGCTCGGCCAGCAGTTCTACGGTCAACGCGTCGAAACCGATCTCGGTGCCGAGTTTGAGAGCGGATCGCAGAATCAGGGCAGTTGTTTCAACCCCCCGCTTCGGTGCGCTGCGCTGAGCGCCATTCGACTTCGTTCGCAAATCTGGCCCTCCTTCCATTGACGCACAACGCTACGCTACGTAGCGTTGCGTTCGTCGAATGTAGCTAATCCTTAGGAGGCGCGATGAGCGTCGATCGTTTGAGTGAAAATCTGCGCGGCAAGGTTGCGATCGTGACCGGTGCGGCCAGCGGCATCGGTCTGGCGATTACTCGACAACTGAACGAATACGGCGTTTCGGTGGTCGCGGAGGATATCGACCCCGGCGTTGACAACCTGTTCGGCAGCAGCGACACAGTGGCGTCGTTAGTTGGCGACGTTGCACAAGAGCAAACGGCGAAGGACGCGGTAGATCTGGCCCACAGCCGGTTTGGCAACCTCGATATTCTCGTCAACAACGCTGGCACGATCATCAACAAGCCTGTCGTCGAAACAACACTCGAGGACTGGAACCACATCATCGGCACCAATGCCACCGGAGCGTTCCTTCACACTCGCGAAGCGATGCGCGCGATGATTCCCCACCACAGTGGCTCCATTGTCAACATCGGTTCCTACGCGTGTTTTCAAACTTTCAAGACCATCTCTGCCTACGCCGCATCCAAAGGCGCACTCGCACAGCTGACTCGAACTGCGGCCTTGGAGGGCATCGATAACGGAATCCGGGTTAACGCGATCGGTGTCGGCGACGTTGTAACCAACATCCTCGGTGATCCAGACGATCTTGTGGAGCACGGAAAAGGCGCACCCATCAACCGGGCGGCCGACCCTACTGAGATCGCGCATATCGCGGCCTTCCTCGCATCGGACCTCGCGAGCTATGCGGTCGGCGCGGTCTGGATGGTCGACGGAGGAATGAGCGTCGCCATCCCAGACTGATCTGGAGAGAAGAGGTTGCGCCGACTAGCCATTACGTTGGACGCGAGAGCCCCCTGTCAGGATTGAACTGACGACCGCTCGCTTACCAAGGCGAGTGCTCTACCACTGAGCTGGAGAACAGTTCGGGTGCCCGCTCGGCGTCGTTCACGGCCCGATAGGTCGCTGCAGCGGCCAAGCTGTTGCGGTCGCGAAAGACCGGTTCGTTGACCCGCATCCACTTGTAGACCGACCGCGAATCACCTGCGTAGAAAGCGCCGTCGGTCAGATCGACGTCAGGCCGCCCTTATTTCTGCGGATCGATAATCGATTGCACGAATGAGTCCACCCACGCTCTACCTGTCGGCGTCGGTGTAATAGATGACACCCCGGATATTGCGCCCCTCCAACATATCTGAGTAGCCCTCGTTGATCTGTTCGAGGCGGTAGCGGCGGGTGATCATGTCGTCGAGGTTGAGCCTGCCGGACTGGTACATCGACAGGAGCAACGGGATGTCGTGTTGGGGGTTGCCGCCCCCGAATATGGTGCCTTGCAATCTTTTCTGCAGCAGCGCGAACAGTGACAGGTTGAAGGTCGCATCGGTTTCCACCACGCTGCCCATCGCCGTGATGACGCACGTTCCGCCCTTGGCGGTGACGGAGACGTACTTGTCGAGGTCCGCGCCGTCGGACCTACCGACGGTGACGATCACTTTGCGAGCCATCCGGCCGCCAGTGACTTCTGCGACCGCCATGAGTGCGGTGTCGATGTCAGGATAAGCGTGCGTGGCACCGAATTTGACTGCCTGATCGCGCTTCCATTCGACGGGGTCGACGGCGAAGATCCGATGCGCACCGCAATGCACCGCGCCCAGTACAGCTGCTGTACCCACGCCGCCTATGCCGACGACAACAACATCGTCACCAGGTCGAACCTCAGCCGCTCGCGTTGCCGATCCGAATCCCGTTGTCACACCGCAGCTGACGAGCGCCGCAACCTCAAAGGGTATCGCGGGGTCGATCTTCACCAGTGAAGTCTGATGAACCACCACGTACGGCGCGAAAGTACCCAGCAACGCATACGGGTAGACATTCTGGCCCCTGGTCTGGACGCGAAAGGTGCCGTCGGAGACAGCTGTTCCCGCCATCAGGCCCATCCCGACGTCGCACAGATTGGTCTCGCCTGCGCGGCACGACGGGCACTTGCCACACGACGGTATGAACGACGCTGCGACGTGGTCACCTACAGCAAGTCCATCGACACCTTCGCCAACCTCGACGACGATGCCGGCGCCTTCGTGGCCGCCGAGCATGGGGAACGATGCCATCGGGATGTCGCCGCTCACCACGTGATGATCGGAATGACACAGTCCCGCGGCTTCGAGCTGGACCTTTACCTCGCCCTTGCGCGGATCGCCGATATCGATTTCCTCGACCGACCATGGCTGATTGAAGTCCCAGACCAGAGCTCCCTTGGTTATCACTGAGTGGCTTCGCTCAACGCAGTCAAGGTGATCTCCCACTGTTCCTGTGGAACTTACAGTTGCGACAACAGTACAGCAGATCAACGTCAATCGGCCGAGCAAATGCTGGGCTCATAAGCCCAGATTCATTCGAAAGCAACCCAGTCCGTGCCCGCTCGCTTACCAGGCGAGCGCTCTGGCATGCCGCCTCAGGTGGACCGCTTCATGGAACGCGCCCTCACCGGCTACTGGCCGGTGTCGTGGGAGTCGTAGAAGTAGTGGAGCTCGTCGGACTCGTCGGACTCGTCGGACTCGTCGGTGTCGTTGGGGTCGTCGGGCTCGTTGGACTTATTGGCGTCGTAGGGCTGGTCGGAGTCGTTGGAGGTGCAGCGCCCGGGGGCGTGGCTCCAAGGCCCGGCCCTTCGCCACACCAGTCGGCCACATCTTTCGGGTACTGATCCAGCGGAGGAGGGCAACGGTACCCCGGCGGAAAGTTGGCGCCGGCGTTGAGCAGATCGCAGGGAACGAGGACCTGCTTGCCTTTTTGGGTGTTGCTCACGCACTTCACCGGTTGACCCGGCGGCACCGATGGATCGGCGTGAGCCGGCACCGGGATGATGATCGCCACCGACACAGCGGCGAGCGCCCACACGAAACGGCGACAGATCATGAGCACTCCTTCATGCAGTGCCCCCTATCAGGATTGAACTGACGACCGCTCGCTTCTAAGGCGGCCCAGCATACCTCCGCAGGTATTCATCTCGGTCCGCTGAGTGGACCGAACCCTTGCCCGCCAGCACGGCTCCGGGAACCATTATTGAGAACTCTTGTGCCAGAACATTATTGAGAACGGGTGCCAGTAGGAGGTTGTTGTCATGTATCAGGTCCACCCGCCCCGGCGACATTCGCCTCCAGGCGGAGAATTTACTGGCGACTGCGGTGGTGGTTTATACGTCAATAGCAATACGTCGTGCCCGTTCGCCCAGAATGTCGCCGACCAGTGGCAGATCGCCGACCCAAAGGGGGCGGCCTCAGGGGCCTCGTCGTGGGTGATCGACGCCTGGAGCCCCGTAACGAATCAGAACTACACGATGACCTGTCTGCGGGAAGGCGACGCAGTCATTTGTCGGGGCGGAAACGACGCGGCGGTTTTCTTCTATATCGAATAGCTCCTGGCCGATGACATGCGCCAGCCGAGATATGCGGCGTTGCCCTGTCCTGTTGGCCGTCGCGACGGCGGCGCCCGGTGTGATCATCGCGCCGCCCGCCATTGGGGACGCGGGTGCGACTCGGTGTCGGCCAGCAGATTTCTTCGACCTCACCCAGTAACCGAGGGGTGAATGCGGGGACTCTCAGCTTCAATCGAAGGGGGCGACCTCTGCCATGACCACCAAACGTCGCATCCAGACGCCGCCCAACTCCGACGTGCACGGCCCGGAAGTTCCGCCGGTACAGGTAGTCGACGAGCGGACGGGCGCTGTCACGTTCCTCGACAAGCTCAAGGGCTACTACAAGGCGTTGATCACCGTCCTCGGTGCCGTCCTGTTGGCACTCAACGAACTCACCCCACTGATGGACTTCCTGCCCACTACAGCACACCATTGGCTGTCGGTGGCCATCTCGGTCGGCACCGCGATCCTGACCTTCCTGAAGGCCAACGAGCACTGGATCGACGACGCCTGACGTCCCTGGCGGTTGTCTGCTCTAAAAGGGGGGCTGTGGTATGGATGCTTCGGCTATTCAAACGCTCAGCGGTGACTCTGATGCCGAAGTGGGTGAGCGCCATCAGTCCGGCGATATGCCTCCGAGGTAATGTCGCTGCTCAATGCGATTGTGGGTGTGGTGAACTGACGACCGCTCGCTTACCAAGCGCCCTTCCGCGACCTGTCCCCGACAGGACGACCCGACAGCGACGGCTCGCACCTTCGCCGGCTTCAGTCGGCGCGTAGCTTGGACGACATCAGCCCGTCGTAGAATCCCCAATGGCTCATCGAGCCGGCCCCGGCCGCGTTAGCTCAGTTGGTAGAGCGTCGCTCTTGTAAAGCGGATGTCGAGAGTTCGAGTCTCTCACGCGGCTCCATTCCTGTCGGTATTGAGGGATAGCGTCGTCTTGTGTCAGGTAGTTGTCTCGGGTGCGGAGTCGATTGCGTGGGCCGCCGGCCAAAGGTGTTCTGCACCAATGCATGCCAACAGTCACATCGCCGACGCTTGCTGTTAGAGGCCTGGCTCGACAACGGAATCTGTGGTCGCACGTCGTACCAAGGGCACTACATCCGGGACTACCTCTATGAGCAGCAGCGCAGTTGCTGCGCGATCTGCGGCGCCGACGACAAGTGGAATGGCGTGACCCTGGCGCTGATCCTCGACCACATAAATGGAGACGCAAGCGATAACCGTCGTGAGAATCTCCGCCTCATTTGTCCCAACTGTGACAGCCAGCTACCAACGTATAAGGCCAGGAACCGCGGCAGCGGTCGCTACTACCGGCGACAGCGGTATGCGCGCGGCCAGTCGTATTGACCCTCCAACCAACTGAGTTTCCAGAGAACGTTCGGCTAAGGAGGGCCGTTTTTAACCCGGCCAGCCTAACGGCTCACTCGTCGTGGGCCGAGTTCTCGTGGTCGATAACTCGCTGTGAGCGCACCGTGCGGGTCGGTGAACGCCGGCCCGGACGGCGGCCGGGCAGTGGAATCCGCTCGGCGATGCTGCTCAGCGGGTTGACCACCAAAGTCAGCGACATGACAGCGTCCTGCAGCGTGGCGATGGCCGGCTCCAGCGCCTCCATCCCGGGCGCGAGCCGACTCAAGGTGTCGGCGACCGCGGCCAGCTGCTCGAGCGGCCCGTTGCGGGCGGTCAGCGTGTCGATCAGACCGCCTTCGGAAAGCAGCCGATCCGCCAGCCCGTCTTCGGCGAGCACTCGCTCGATCAGCCCGTCGTCGGCGGTCAGTTGGTCCACCAGCCCGCCGGGCTTCAGCGCGCGCTCGAGCCCGCCTCCCTCGGCGGTCAGCCGGTCGAGCAGGCCGCCCTCTGCGGTGAGCATGTCGACGACTCCGCCCGGACGCAGCAAGCGATCGACCGGCCCGTTGTTGGCAATGGCGCGCCCGAGTGGCGCGTCGTCGTCCAGCAACCGGGCCAGCCGGTTGGCCCGGGTGATCGCGTCGTCGATGCCCAGCATGTGCGCGACCGCGTTGGATCCGCTCGTCGTGCCGGTCTCGCCCAGGGTTCGGTGTGCCATCCCGAGCGCTGAGGTCGCAAGGCCCACACCTGCGTCGGCGGCGGCCAGTCCGACTCGCACCGGCGCGGTGGCGAGGCTTACCAGACTCTTGCCGAGATTCATCCCACGAGTCTATTCAGGCTGGGCCATATCCCGTGGTCATTGGCCGGCATCAGCCTGGCACTGAACTCTCAGGCCCAGCACAGCCAGCTTCCAGGGTTCTTTTAGCTAAGTGCGAGGGAATTAGCTCCATGTCCGCAGCAATGCAAGAAGCAGCACCAGAGGCACGGGTTCTCGTCGTCGACGACGAAGACAACATTGTCGAGCTGCTATCGGTCAGCCTGAAATTTCAGGGCTTCGAGGTCTACACGGCGACTAATGGCGGATCGGCGCTCGATCTGGCCCGCGAAGTCAAGCCGGACGCGGTCATCCTCGACGTGATGATGCCCGGCATGGACGGCTTCGGAGTGCTGCGCCGGCTACGCGCCGACGGCATCGATGCGCCCGCGTTGTTCCTTACCGCCCGTGATTCGTTGCAGGACAAGATCGCCGGGCTGACCCTCGGCGGCGACGACTACGTCACCAAGCCGTTCAGCCTGGAAGAGGTTGTCGCCAGGTTGCGAGTTATCCTGCGCCGCACCGGAAAAGGCGTCGCCGAGAACAACAAGGCACGATTGACCTTTGCCGACATCGAAATCGACGAGGACACCCATGAAGTCTGGAAGGCCGGCGAGCCCGTTTCGTTGTCGCCCACCGAGTTCACGCTGCTGCGCTATTTCGTGATCAACGCAGGCACCGTGCTGAGTAAACCGAAGATCCTGGACCACGTGTGGCGCTACGACTTTGGCGGCGATGTCAACGTGGTCGAGTCCTATGTGTCCTATCTGCGTCGCAAGGTCGACACCGGTGAGAAGCGTCTCCTTCACACGCTGCGTGGAGTCGGCTACGTGCTGCGGGAGCCTCGCTAACCGCCGATGCCGCGCCAATTTCGGGTAGAACTGCCGCTGCGCGTTGCGCTCGTCGCCGCCACTCTGCTGCTGGTCGCGTGCGGCCTGACAGCGTCGGGCATCGCAGTGACCTCGATCCTGCGCCAGCACCTGATCCAGCGGGCCGACCAGACGCTGGAGGAGGCATCTCGTGGCTGGGCGCAGGCCCCGAAAGGCGCGCTGAAGGTGCCACACGGGGCCAACCTTGACCGGCCGCCCTCGAATTTCTATGTGCGCAGCGTGACTTCGGACGGGAAAGGTCGGATCGTCATCAACGACCGGCGCGCCGAACCCATCTTGCCGGCCAACAACGATGTTGGGCCCGAGCCGACGACCGTCGGATCGGTCGACAAATCCGGTGTGCAATGGCGAGTGGTGTCGGTGCACGGGCCCAATCGATTGGTCACCGTGGCCTATGACCTGTCCGAGATCCAGCACACGGTCCGTTCGCTGGCCTGGTTGCAACTGGGCATCGGGGTGGCTGTCCTGCTGATCCTCGCATTGGCCGGCTCATGGGTGGTGAACCGAAGTCTGCGGCCGTTGACGGAGGTCGAACAGACCGCCGCCGCGATTGCCGCCGGTCAGCTGGATCGCCGTATCCCCGAACGTGATTCGCGAACCGAGGTCGGCCGGCTTTCCGCGGCGCTCAACGGGATGCTTGCTCAGATTCAGCAGGCGTTGGCGTCATCAGAAGCCTCAGCGCAAAAGGCACTTAGCTCCGAGAACCGGATGCGTCGCTTCATCACCGACGCCAGCCACGAACTGCGCACACCGTTGACCACCATGCGCGGTTTCGCCGAGTTGTACCGACAGGGCGCCGCACGCGACATGGAGATGGTGATGTCGCGGATCGAAAGCGAGTCCCGCCGGATGGGCCTGCTCATCGATGACCTGCTGCTGCTGGCCCGGCTGGACGCCCAACGCCCGCTCGAACGCAAACTGGTGGATCTGCTGGCGCTGGCTACTGATGCGGTCCACGACGCGCGGGCGGTGTCGCCCAATCGAACGATCACCATCGACG
>NZ_DATNJW010000366.1:0-10711 GCF_035603715.1 Mycobacterium sp.
AGTTGTCCGTGCAAACTCAATAATACATACCAAATGACGGATTACAAGCTAAATAGGGTATTTGTAGTCTTGTAGCTCTGATCAACGCATCCGCGCGTTCCGATGCTCACACGGATGCCTTCCGGATTCGACGGCCCACATCGGCGAGCACCATCGACAGCCCGTCGGCGGCGCGATCCACGGCGAACGAATCTGCGTAATGACGCGCCGCCGCTGCACCGCGCAAGGTCGCGGTGAGCGGATCTGCCAGTTCATCGAATGCGGCAGTCAGCCCTGCCACGTCGTCCACCGCGATCGGGGGAAAGACCGGGGGCTGGTATTCCGGTAAGCCGCCGACCGGTGAGACGATCGGCATGACGCCCAGATGCATCGACAGCATCTGCACGCCACTTTGTGACGCAACACGGTAGTGCGCAACCGAACCCTTCGCTGCGGCCAGTGTGGAGACGACGTCCTGATAGCGGTAATTGCCGGGGCGCCAACGGACGTAGGCCGGAAGGGTCCGGATGACCAGCGGACCGTTACCGATCAGCAGCAGCTCGTCTCCGCGCCAGCTGCCTCCGTCAACATGTCGCTGCCAGGCTTCGAGGACAACGTCGATATTTTTTTGCGAGCCCAGCTGGCCGGCCACGACGAAATCGTGCCGCTCTTCGGGGCCGGCGAAAGGAGGAACCAGCGCGGGATCCAGGTCGCTGCAGAGCGGCAACACGTTAACGGGGGTTCCAGCCACGTCGCGGCGGATAGCGACAGCAATAGCGGCGTAGTTGCTGTAGGTCACGGTGGCCGCGGAGCGAGATGCCCAGCGGTCAAACATGGCGCGCGCGAAGGCTCGCCGCCGTCGACCGCCTTCCTCGCGCCGCTCGTCGTGCACAAGCTGGATACGTGGGGTGCGCCCGGCCAGCGCGATCCAGCGAGGGTCGCGAACCTGCTCGGCGATCACGACGTCTGGCCGATGCTCACGTATTCGGCGCCAGGCAGCCAGCCACGTCGACGCCGTCCGGAACCTCAGATCGAGAACCATCTCGTAGTCACGTCGCGCATCTGACTCCGGATGGCGATCCGTGGTCACCAACAGCACGTCTATACCTCGCGCACGAAGCGCTTCGGCCTGCACCCGCGCCAGCGGACGCATCAGCGGCGAAAGCCACGCCACCCGAAGTGGATTCGCGCCTTCAACACGTTCGCGCGGGATGCCGGCACCGGTCAATGTCGTCACCTTGTCATGCTCTCGCCTGCGGTCGGTGTCGCCGCGAGCACGTTTGGGCGCAACGTTCGATAAGTAGTCATGGCTATTTGACCCCATCACCGTTGCTCACCAACGCGATTGAGCTCTGCAAGGTTCGGGGAAAGATCAGTTGGCCGCCCCACTCGCCGATATAGCTGAGCTTCTCGACCAAATCGGCCTCAAGATCCCACGACAGCGCCAATACGACATCGGGATGGTCGTTACCGATGCGCTTCGGGTCGTACGTCGGAATCCGCGTGCCGGGCGTGAAGCAGCCATGCCTGTACGGATTGCGGTCGACGACGTAGTCGAGGAGATCACTGCGAATCCCGCAGTAGTTGAGCATTGTTGTACCGGTGCCTCGCGCCTCATAGCCGACCACACGCTTGCCCTCGGCGCGGCACTGAAGCAGGAATCGTAACAGGTTGTGGCGCAACGACTCACTGTGCGGTCGCAGCTGCATATAACCTTCGGCGCGGTGCAATCCCGCGGCTTTCTCGAGGCGCAGCACCTCGACGGCCCGATCATTGGGTGGCGCGGCGATTCGCGCAGGACGAGCCCAGATGCGAAGAGAACCGCCGTATGTCGACAAGAGCTCGGCGTCGACGACTGACAGACCGGCGGTGGCCAGCGCGCGTGTCGCCGAGAGTAGCGTGTAGTACTGAACGTGTTCGTGGTCGATTGTGTGAAACTGACTGTCACGTACCAGCTTCAGCGCATGGTGCACCTCTATGCTCAGCCATCCATCGTCGGCGAGGAGTGTTCGCAGGGATCGCGTGAAAGCCCTCAAATCCGGCACACGGGAGTAGATGTTGTTCGCTACCAACAGATCTGCTGGACCGTATTCGCCGCGCACCTTTCGTGCCAGTGACTCATCCAAGACGTCTGAGACCGTGGGCACACCGCGCTCGCGTGCGATGACGCCCACATTCACCGATGGCTCGATCCCCAGGCAGGGTATGCCCCTGGTAGCCGCATGTTGGAGCAGGTAGCCGTCATTGCTGGCGACCTCCACCATGAATGACTCGGTCGAAAGGCCGAGCCGCTTGATGGCGTCGCCGACAAACCCCCTCGCGTGCTGTACCCAGGCGTCCGAAAACGAAGAAAAATACGCGTGTTCAGTGAAGGCTCCATGCGGCCAGACAAGCGCCGGTATCTGTAGCAATAGGCAGTCCTCGCATACCCGCAAGTGCAGCGGGAAATTCGGTTCTGCCAAATCAAGTTCTCCGGGCGTGAGGAACTTGTCACAGGGCGGGGTTGCGCCGAGGTCCAAAACGCTTCGCAGTCGACCCGAATCACACAAACGGCAATGCAACTGAGCCACAGCCGCCGGCGCGCTTTCCTCGATGTCGCCCTTCATGTCACACCGAGCCCGGACCGCGGCGGGGGCACACCGCGGCCCGGACGTTTCAGGGAGGTCCAGCCCAACTCGCGAGTTCCGCGATCAGCTGCTGGCGATGCAGCGAGGGCACTAGCGGCCAATTGGCGGGACATCTCACCGTGCTTGCCATCGGTAGAAAGACGTTGGCGCCGGCCACGATTGAGGCCTTTTTCTGCCCGGGCGGCGACAACTCGCAGGCCACCCGGAGCTAACTCACCCCTGGCCACTCAATATGCCCCGTCGCGGGCTAAGACGGCCTTGAGAGTCTTAGCGATAAGCAGAAAATCGCTCGCCATCGACCAGTTGTCGACGTACGACAAGTCCAGACGCATCGATTCATCCCACGGAAGGTCCGAGCGGCCATTTACCTGCCATAACCCGGTAACGCCCGGCTTGACCAAAAGTCGCCGGTGGACATCGCCGTCGTATGTCATCACTTCTCGTCTCAGCGGCGGTCTTGGCCCGACCACACTCATGTCCTGCTTGAGCACATTGATGAATTGCGGTAACTCATCGATGCTGAGTCTGCGGAGGATTCTGCCAACCGGAGTGACGCGGGGGTCATCACGAATTTTGAACAAAACCCCGCCTTGGCTTTCATTCAGAGACAGCAACTGCTGAACTTGCCTGTCGGCACCGTCTACCATCGTTCGGAATTTGAGCATGGTAAAAGGTTTTCCATCCAGACCGATCCGCTCGGACGGGTAAAAGACCGGGCCTTTGCTTGACAGTTTGACAGCGATGGCCGCTGCAATGAGTAATGGCGACGTACCGATCAGGGCGGCCAGTGCGAAGCCAAAGTCGAAGGCGCGTTTTTGGAAGCGTTTGGCGCCCTCGTACTGCGGTTTTTCCACATGCAACAACAAGAAGCCGCCGAAGGGCCGAAGCGCCAGCCGGCCCTCCGCGACATCCATCACTCCGGGAGCGACCACCAGATCGACATCCATCGTCTCCAGCCGCCACATCAATTGTTTGAGCCCCTGTCCGCCCAAACGTTCTGTGCCCGTCAACGCGACGGTGTCGGCGCCGCATTGTCCGATCGCGGCCACGGCGTGCGCCTCGTCTCCGAGAATCGGGATCTCCCGGCCGTTGACCAGAAGGGTCTTGCCGCGCGACGGTCCGTACCCTGGGATACCGGCCCCGACCACGACGTAGCCATCCCGAGGATTGCGGGTCAGTTCCTGCGCCAGCTGAGCGACTGCCTTACGATCTCCAATTGCCAGTACCATTGTCTGATATTTGCCGGAGGTTCGCTTGCCGGCGATGTAGTAGCGCCACATTGCACGGCTCACCAGCAACCCGATCGTGCCCACCGGTAACGCGACGGCCAAGTACCCACGGGCTAGGAATATCTTCGCCAGCAGATTCACGATCGCAATAATTCCGAACGTCCAAAATGATGCGTTGATGATCCGCCGATATTCCTCGATTCCGCCGCCGATGACACGAATCGACCTGGTGCGCAACATCGCGATCGACGACAGCCACAATGCCGCGAATAAAACGGAAAACAGCGTCAACACCTCGCCGCTGTAAACCGAATCGTGTGGCGAGTCGCCGAATCGGATGTACTGGGCGAGCCCTACCGATGCGCAAACGATAAATGTATCGGTGATTCGCAAACGTCGCGAGTATTGATGCTGCCAGCGCCGCGCAGTGGCAGCTTTGAAGGTCGGAACCGGACGAACCAATTCAATCGGTCGGCCGGTTCGACTGGGGCGGGTCTTTATGCTTGTGACAGTCATGCGGGCCTGGTCTCTCGGTTGTACGTCACCGGTCGTGAATAGTCGGATGCGAGCGCGTCGTGGCTCGTAGTCGCCCTGGCATATCGCTTACCGATTACGGTGGTGCCGTCCGTGGATTCATTTCGTCCGGTCGGCAACTTGCCGATCGTCGCCGTGACGCTCCTCATCGATGCGAGCAGCGGCCAGTTGGCGTCTTTTTCAGAGATCACGCTGACCGCCAATGGCCACTCGATCCCGAATTCTGGTTCGTTCCAACGGAATCCCTGCTCTTCGGTGGCTTCACAGACCTCGCTGACTTGGAAAAGGACCTCTGTGTTGTCAGCAAGAGTTTGAAAGCCGTGCGCAACGTACGCCGGCAGAAACAGAGCGCGGCGATTGTCGGCACTCAGCTGAACCATGACGTGCTTGCCGTAGGTCGACGACTCCGGACGTACGTCGACGGCCGCGCCGACGATTGCACCCCGGGTGCAGCGGACCAGCGTGGCCACGGCGTTCGGAGCAACCTGACGGTGGATGCCTCGCAAAGTCCCTCTGGCATAGTTATAGGAAACGCTCGTCTGCGCGACGTTGAAGCGCAGTCCGTGCTCGGCGAATTCGTTGCTGCAGAATATATTTGAGCAGAATCCGCGATCATCGCGGTCCGGTTCGATATCGATGATCGTTACTCCGGCAACGTCAGTGGGCATGTACCTCACTCGTGCCCTCCCTTCGAAAAAAGGCCGCCTCCGAAAAACGTTGGGGCAGGACGGCAAATCAAACCGCCCTCGGTACCGCTGACCAGCGCTCGCATAGTGATGTTCCTTCGTCGCCCGGTACTGGCCTGCGCTAGTTCACCGAGTAATCGGATCCGGAATGCAGCACGGACTTCTCGATGGTGAAACTTCCGGCATAGCGGGCGCGGCACTGCACTGCCCCGACACGCATGAAGGCGACGAACGCTTCGTCGGCAAACCATCCGCGCCCGGCTCGGGACGGATAGCACTGCGGGGTCGCGGCCGGAGCGCCTACGAGACTCAAACCGTCCATCAGCATATTGGTCAGTATACATACTTTTGGGATGTTGTTAAGGCTTTGCGTGAACCTTTGGTATCGCTGGATCATCGCAAGCTCCCCGGTGCCTCAACCGGCGGATACCGGCCGTTGCACCATGGGCGGGCGGAAGTTGTAGCGGGCAGCCAAGGGCGAACTGACGCCCACCCGCTGCGCTGAAGTCGTCGGCGGAACGGCCATCGGGCTCGTCGGATTGGTTGGCACCACTGGCGTTGTCACGCGCGCTCCGCCAGGCAACGCCGAGGGAACCTGGCTGAATGCCGGCGCCGCGGAGGTCCAGCCCTGGGGCACGGACATTGCTCCGAGCGACGCTGCCCGACCCGTGGTTGCGGTTACCGCTGTACCGCCGAAGCCGGGTGAGCTCAACGCACCTGCTCCTGAACCGACGCCGGTGCTCATCACCGATCCGGACATCTGGAAGCTCTGGGCAATTGTGGCGGTTGCCGGGCCGAACGCATTCATCAGCGAGCCCGCCGAGCCGAGCATGGAGACGCCCGAGGTAGCCATCGTCGCGGACGAGGCAGCGCCGGAGACCAGGCTCGTCCCCGACGCCACTGCGGACGACGACGTCACGGAGGAGAGCGGCGACGTCGAAGTCGTAGACGACGCGATCGTTGATGCGAAACCCGGCAGAGCACCAGGCACCGCCGTGGAGCTCAACGGTGCCACCGTCTGGGCCCCCGTACCGGCCGAGGTACTAGCAGCTTGTGTCACCGCAGCGGCCATCCCGCCAACCCCAGAGGGGTTGGTGGTTTCCAGCGGAGTCGTGAATGGCGTCAGGGCCGATGCTGCCGATGACGCGCCGGCGTAGCCGTACATCGCCGTGGCATCCTGCGCCCACATCTCGACGTAGTGAGCCTCAGTGGCCATGATCGCCGGGGTGTTTTGACCGAAGAAGTTCGTCGCGACCAGCGCGAGCAGCAACGCGCGGTTGGCCGCTATCACCGGCGGCGGCACCGTCATGGCGAACGCAGCCTCGTAGGCGGCGACGGCCGCCGTGGCCTGCGCGGCTGTTAGTTCAGCCTGCGCGGCGGTGGCGGTGATCCATGACACGAAGGTGGCGGCTGCGGTCGCCATCGATAGAGAGGAGGGGCCCAGCCACGACGACGTCAGGTCTGAGACCGTAGATCCGTAGCCGACCGCCGCCAAGTACAGGTCGTCCGCCAATGCGTCCCAGGCCGCTGAGGCAGCTGTCATCGGCCCCGCGCCGGGCCCCGCATACATCAGTCCGGAATTGATTTCCGGCGGAAACATCGCGAAGTCGAGCATCTATGTTCCGCCGCATCTGGTGGCACCGGCACTGCCGGCGTTGTGAGCGACAGCCGACCACGCAGGCCGCGCCGAGGCGCTCCCAGCGCGCCGCGCGAGCCTTGATCTGGTCAGACCGGTAACCCGCATAGTAAGCATATTACATACTATTTGGATGATGCATAGCTCTCTGCAGACTATTAGTCGTCAGAGCTTGCCAGGCTCGGTCTAACACTGTTAACTTGGATTCACCACAAACCGAATGATATCGACTCGGCTCGTGCAGCGGACGTGCCGCGTCGATCGGCCCTTGAAGATCGCTATTGAACTACGCTTGTAAAACAACGCCTCGAGACCTAGGGGCCCGTTGTCAAACTATCGCGGCGGAGCATTACTAGGTGGACCAACCATGACGGAGACAACCGACACCCGGGCGGATACCACCCGCCAGCAGATTCTGCGTGCCGCCGCACGCCAGTTCGCGCGGCTTCCCTACCACCAAGTCGGCCTTGACGACGTGCTTGCCGAGGCCGAATTGACCAAGGGCGCAATGTATTTCCACTTCCGGTCCAAGCATGCGCTGGCGCTGGCCGTCATCGACGACCAGACCACCCGGTCCACCGAAGCGGTCGCCGACCTGCTGGCACGAAAATTCTCCGGGCTCGAGACGCTGATCGATTTCTCCTATCAGCTGGCCGTCGGCGACATGACCGACGACATTTCCCGGGCGGCGTTGCATCTGCTCGAGTCGATCGGCCGGATCGAGGATCTGCAGGCGACGTTGCTCAAAGCATGGACCGACACCCTCGCGCAATCCGTCCAGACCGCCATTGGCGAGGGGGACGTATATGAGGACTGCGACCCGCACGACGTGGGACGTCTGCTGGTGTCGATCTACATGGGACTGCGCCAGGCCAGCAACCTGGACGAACCCGAGCGATTCCTTCGCGACCTCGAGAGCGCCTGGGCCTTGACGCTGCCCGGCTTTGTGCGTCCCGACCGGATCGATTACTTCCGTCAGTTCATCAAACGTCGGACGAACATCGCGGTCGGGAGTACGTCCGCGCTAGTGGGTTCGAGGTGATCACGAGGTCGACCAGCAACCGGTGATTGATGACCCGGCCCGCTGCCCTGTTAGTCTTTTTTGCCAAGTCAGGATTGTTGCGATGGCCATGGTCCGGAAGCTCAGCGCACAACCGGAACTCCGGAGGTAATAGGCGATGGCCCGCCAGGTTCGATCGGAAGCGACGCGGCGAAAGATTCTCGACGCCGCGGTCGAGGTGTTCAACGAGGTCGGATTCGCGGCTGCCGATCGGGGCGCGATCATCGAGCGCACCGGAATGACCAAGGGCGCCTTCTACCATCACTTCGACTCGATGGAGTCGCTGGCGTCAGCAATCATCGAGGACGGCGCTAACCTGGTGGTCGCCGAATTGAGCACGATGTCGGACTCGTTCTCTCCGGCGCTGGAAAATATCCTGCACGGCACGTTCGTCACTGCGGATCTGTTCGCCACCAACACGGTTGTGCGCACCGCCGAGCAGTTGAGTCTCGCGTTCGGCAAATTCAACGAGACGGCCGGCGCGGCCTACACGGCCTGGATCGAGTCGATGACGGCGCAGACGAGCAGGGCTATCGCCGAAGGCGACATCCAATCAGAACTTGACCCGAGAGCGGTCAGCGAAGCGATCATCGGCGCGACGTTCGGCACCCGGATGATCTGCCAGGCGACCACCGACGGCACCGATCTCGTTCGACGACTGACCGAGATATGGGAGCTGCTGTTCCCCGCCATCGTGACCGAGACGTCGCTGGGCTACTACCGTGAATTCCTGGCCCGCGAGGCGCTGCGCCACGTCGAGCACGACGGCTCCTGACTCCAGCAGCGACTAGTGCTCGTTCGCCCAGAGCTCTTCGGTGAGATCCTGGAACGTTGCCAGCGCGATCGCATCATCGGCACGCCGTAGCGCTGACCTGCTCATCAGTGCCCGCACGGTCGAGCCGTCTTTGTGCGCGAGCTCGACGACCATGTTGGCCAGGCCGTCGACAACCGAGAGCACCGATTCCGTTTCCAGCGCGCCATGGAAGATGTCGTGGAACCTCAGCGCCACGACCTCCTCCGCATCACGGCCGACCATGTCGGCGAAGGCCGTGTTGGCGAACACGATGGTGCCGTCCTGCAGGACCGCCAATGTGGGGACCGGGATGCGCTCCAGTAACACCAGCGCCGGCAACTGCGACAGCACTTCCATCGGCGGTCGGCTGGCCGGCGCGGTTCGTCGTCGCTCCACCGCTTGATTATTGTCCATCGCGGTGTGCATTGCCGAATCGGCGACGACAGTCGTGTTTTGCGGCGAGCCTGCGGATAATGACACGCTGGACAGATGGCGGCTTGCCGACATGTACGGCTGTGCCAACCAGCGGCCAGCGGCGAGGAGGTTCGATGACGACGCGCGGCGAATCAGCGGTCCTCGTCCTGGCGGCCGGGGCCGGCACCCGGATGCGCTCGGATACCCCTAAGGTGCTGCACACGTTGGCCGGCCGCAGCATGCTGGCACATTCGCTGCATGCGATCGCCAAGATGGCGCCGCAACACCTGGTGGTGGTCCTCGGCCGTGATCACCAGCGCATCCAAGACGCGATCGGTGAACTGGCCGAAACCCTTGGGCGCCCGATCGACACCGCAACGCAGGACCAGCAGCTCGGCACCGGCCACGCGGTGCTGTGTGGGCTGTCGGCGTTGCCCGACGATTTCCGCGGCGTCGTTGTCGTCACCGCCGGCGACGTCCCGCTGCTCGATGCCGACACGCTGGCCGATCTCGTAGCCAGCCACAATTCGCACGGCGCGGCGGTCACCGTTCTGACCACGACGCTGAGCGATCCGACCGGCTACGGCCGCACGTTGCGCACCCAGGACAATGAGGTGATCGCGATTGTCGAGCAGGCTGACGCGACGCCGTCACAGCGGGAAATCCGCGAAGTCAACGCCGGCGTCTACGCCTTCGATATCGCCGCGCTGCGATCGGCCTTGAGCCGGCTGTCCGCGGACAACGCACAACAGGAGCTGTACCTCACCGACGTCATCGCCATCGTTCGACAGGACGGCCAGGTGGTGCAGGCCAGGCACGTCGACGACAGCTCGCTGGTGGCCGGCGTGAACAACCGGGTGCAGCTTTCCGAACTGGCCGCCGAGCTCAACCGCCGTATCGTCTCCGCCCATCAGCTGGGCGGCGTCACCGTCGTAGACCCGGCGACCACCTGGATCGACATCGACGTGACCATCGGCCGCGACACCGTCATCCAACCCGGGACGCAGCTGCTCGGGAGCACCCGCATCGGCGGGCACTGCACCATCGGCCCGGACACCACGCTGACCGACGTCGCGGTCGGTGACCGCGCATCGGTGGTGCGGACCCACGGCACCGACTCGTCGATCGGTGACGGCGCGGTGGTTGGGCCGTTCACCTACCTCCGGCCCGGCACCGTGCTGGGCGCCGAGGGCAAGCTGGGCGCATTCGTCGAAGCCAAGAACTCCACGATCGGCTCCGGCACCAAAGTGCCGCATCTGACCTACGTCGGTGACGCCGACATCGGCGAGCACAGCAATATCGGCGCTTCCAGCGTCTTCGTCAACTACGACGGCACATCCAAGCAACGCACCACGGTCGGTTCGCACGTGCGCACCGGCTCCGACACCATGTTCGTCGCCCCGGTCACCGTCGGCGATGGGGCCTACACGGGAGCCGGCACGGTCGTGCGCGACGACGTTCCGCCCGGTGCGCTGGCGGTGTCCGGTGGCCAGCAGCGCAACATCGAGGGCTGGGTCGTGCGTAAAAGGCCCGGTAGCGCGGCCGCAAAGGCCGCGGAGAAGGCGCGCGCAGCCGATGCCGAGCCACCCCCGACGGAGACAACATGACGGCGAGGGAGCAGCGCAGCAGCGATTCGCTACCTATTATTCAGTGGCGAGCCATGCAGAGGCGCATCATTCACAGGCAATCAATTGGGTAACCATCCGATCCGAATCGGCGAGGGCGACAGATGAGCTACGACTGGACCGATAAC
>NZ_DATNJW010000367.1:0-17344 GCF_035603715.1 Mycobacterium sp.
CTGGGTCCACGGCGATGTCCTCGACATCGGCTGCGGGCTCGGCGACAACGCCATCTACCTCGCCAAGAAGGGTTACACAGTGACCGCGCTGGACATCTCACCCACCGCCCTGACGACGGCGCAGCAGCGTGCCAGCGACGCGGGTGTTGAGGTGAAGTTCGCGGTGGCCGACTCCACCAAGCTCGACGGCTACACCGACGCGTTCGACACCGTGATCGACAGCGGCCTGTTCCACAGCCTCGATGACGACGGCAGACGTGGTTACGTCGCCGCGGTGCACCGGGCCACCCGGCCGGGCGCCACCCTGTTGCTCAGCTGCTTCTCCGACGCCAATCCGGCGGGCGAGGATTGGCGACCGGCGGTGTCCGAAGACACGCTGCGCGATGTCCTCGGCGCCGCCGGATGGGACATCACGTCGCTCGAACCTGCCACCCTTCCCGGCGAACTGGACGGCGCCCAAGTCGAAATGGCGTTCTGGTACCTCCGCGCGGTGCGGCGCTAAGCGGCCGGTAGGCAGCCATCTGGTTTGGCCGGACACGATCGCGGATAATAAGCATGAACAGTCCAGCAGAAAGATCGTGAAATGCCGCGTCCCCGCCGATCACCAACTGGTGACAGTCCGTGGCTGTCCCCGTCACAACTCCGCGCGTGGGTTGCTTTCATGCGGGTCCAGTTGCGGATGAGCTACGAGATCAACAGCCAGTTACAGCGTGACAGCGACCTTTCGTTGCCCGACTATCACGTACTCAACGCGTTGAGCACTGCGCCGGAACACAAGATGCAGATCACCGAACTTGCTGCCCTGATCGGCTGGGAACGCAGCCGGCTCTCCCACCACTTGCGACGGTTGAGCGAGCGCGGCCTGACCAAGCGCCTGCAGTCCACCGAAGACGGCAGGGCGACGGATGCGGTGCTGACCAAGAAAGGCATGGATGCCATGGTCGACGCGGCTCCCGGTCACGCCATGCTGGTCAAGAAATTGTTCTTCGAGCCGCTGCCCGACGAGCTTGTCGCTCCGTTCACCGCGGCGCTGGAGCACATTCAGGCGAGCCTGAATCTCAATGCGTCGCTGCCGCCGGTGCCCCTGTAGATCGGTGGATTTCTACGGCGCCAGTACGGGGTTGACGTCCATGTAAATGCGGTAGTCGTTGACGACTCCGTCGTGGACGCCAAAGACGTTGCAGCAGGGCAAATTCAACTCGCGGCCGTCGAGGCGCCGATAGTGGACATCCATCAGTGCGATGACCATGCCGTCGCCGACCTCCCAGAGGTCGAGGATGGTGTGATGCAAACCGGCGATCGTGTCGCGAAACGACCGGGCCGCCGCAAGAAGTTCCGATTGGGTGTCGGTCGGGTCGGCGTTTCCGAAACGGAAGTGCACGTCCGTCGTCGTCAGTGCGGCGATGGTGTTCTGATCCGCAGCATCGACGGCACGGATCAGTGTCCGAACCAAGTCGCCGGCTGTGAGGCGTGTGTCCTCCATGCGTTTCCTTCTGCAAATGTGGCTGTACCACTTACCCGTTCGGTGCGATAAGTGCTTTCATGATTCGGCCTGCCTGCAGATCATCGAAGGCAGCCAGTGTGTCGGGCAGTGGTGCGACGACGCTGGTGAGATCGTCGACGACGAGTAGGCCTGTCCCGAGCAGGTCAATGGCCCCGTCGAATTCGTCGGTGTAGGTGTAGGACCCGCGCACCACGATCTCTTTGAGCAGTATGGTCGCCGCATCCAATCTCGTTTCCGATCCGGAGCCGACCACGACCAGGGTGCCCCCGGGTGTGAGTAGAGCCATCGCGGTCGCCACCGCTGCGTTATTGCCCGAGCATTCGATAGCCACATCGACGGTCGCGGTGGCGTCGACGGACTGGTTGGCGGTGATGACGGTGGCGTGCGAGCTGGCCGCGAACGCCGCTCGGTCGGCCGCCGGCTCCATCAGCAGAACGCGCTCCGGATCCTTGAGATATGCCAATCGGCACGCGAGCTGGCCGATCGGGCCGCCGCCTGTTACCAGCACCGTCAGTCCCCGGATATCGCCGGCGAGCTCCACCGCGCGCAGTGCCGTCGCGGCGGGCTCGACCCATGCGGCGTGCCGAGCGGAGAGTTCGGGCGGGATGGCCCGTAGGTGGGACGGGAATGCAGCCATCAATGGCGCGAGTGCACCGTCGGCTTGCAGACCCAGGGCCGTTTCGAGCGTCGCCTGACGACAGAAGTTGGGCCGCCCGGATCTGCAGAAATCGCAGACCCCGCATACGTTTCCGTTGGGGTTGACTGCGACTCGTTGGCCGACGCTCCAATCGGTCACGTCGGCGCCGACAGTGACAATCCTGCCCGTCGATTCGTGCCCAAGGATGCAGTCACCCAGGTAGACCTGCGGTAGTTGTGCCGCGTGAAGATCACTTCCGCAGATACCGCACAGCTCGACTTCGACGATGACCTGATCGGGTCGCAGTGGCGGCCGCGGGCGTTCCTGCAAGGCGATCGTTCGATCAGCGGTGAGTACCACTGCCGGCATGGTCATGGTGATGACTCCTCCCGCGACACCGTCAGGCCAACGGGTAGGGCCCGAACCTGCCCCACGCAACGAACACGGCCAGCGTTAACAGCACAGCATTGACCCCGATGTTCATGGCCTCGTTGCGGCGAGCGTGAACCACTGCCGCGCCGACCATCACGAGGACCAAGCCGACCGCAGCCAACGGGACAAGGATAGGGGCGATATGCGTGACTGCGGGCAAGATCAACCCAGCGGCGCCGAGAACCTCAACCACGCCGATCAATCGAATGTTCGTCGGAGTGACGTCTTGAGCCCAACCTTGGCCGGCGCTGACCAACTTCTCCTTCGGGACAAGGAGTTTCATCAGCCCGCTTCCGGCGAAGCTTGCCGCTAAAACACCCGCGACGATCCACAGTGCTAGATTCATGGTCTCCTCCTAGGGGTGGGTGATACGTGCTTGGCTGAGAGTGGCGATGTCGTTGTCGGGCAACGACAACGAGCCGGCGGCCAGGTTTTCGACAAGGTGGCCCCGAGTGCTGGTCCCGGGGATCAGCAACACGTTGTCCGCGATCGCCAATAGCCACGCGAGAGCGACCTGGGCTGGTGTCGCGCCGTGACTGGCAGCAATTCGATTGACAACCGGATTGTTTCCAATGGCGTCATGCTGGGCCTTCGGCCAACCCAGTGGACAGAACGGAACGAACGGGATCCCACGGGCCGTGCACTCCTCGAGTACTGTCGCCGATGACCGATTCGCAAGGTTGTAGACGTTCTGTACGCAGACGATGTCGGTGACCTCGAGCGCCATCAGCAGGTGCCGATGCGTGACATTGCTGACCCCGACGCCCGCGATCAGACCTTCATCGCGGGCTGCCACCAAGGCGCCCAACTGATCCGCGAACCGTTGATCGGGCACCGCGTTGTCCAACACGCGCAAGTTGACCGCGGTGAGCTGCTCGACACCGAGCGTTGTAAGGTTTTCTTCGATGCCGGCGCGGAGCTGATCGGGGTCGTCATACGGCAACACTCCGCCGGAATCATCCCGTCGCGCAGCAACTTTGCTCACCAAAGCCAGCCCGTCCGGGTAGGGGAAGAGCGCCTCACGGATCAACGAGTTGACTACGCCCGGACCGTAATACTGGGCGGTGTCGATGTGATCGACACCGGCGTCGAGGGCTGCGCGTAATACCGCGAGCGCCTCGTCACGATCCCGGGGCGGACCGTAGACGCCGTCGCCGGCCAGTTGCATCGCGCCGTAGCCGACGCGCCGGACCGTTTTGCCTGCCAAGCGATAGCGATCGCCCGTCCGCGTGTCCATCGTCGGCGCCTTCCTGGCGATTTCCGGCGTCGACGCCAGTTATCGCGCGCCGACGGGATCCGCAAGCTGTGCGAATCGAACCGTAACACTCAACTACATGACATATCAAGTTATTTCCGAACCGGGTGGATCGTCAGTACTCGGGTGTCGGGCCTTCAGGTCGGCGGGGAGTTGAGGAAGACATACAGCGCTGAAATCTTGTCGTCGCGGGTAATGATGATGTCGATACCGGTGTATCGGGGCGGTTCGCCTGCAGGTCCAGAACCCCAATCAACACGTCCGCCGTTCTGTACTGCTAACGGCGCGCTATGTGGGGTATAGACATAGCTGGGATGACTGGCACGCAAGTCGCCGCAGATTCTGTCGAGTGCCTCGTGGCCGTGGTACTGGTCGACCGGCAGATTGACGACGCAGTCTTCGGTGTACAGCTCCTCGATAGCGGACCGTCGGCGTTCGGGGTCGCCCTCACCAAAGACTTCCTGCAGATTACGCAGCAACAGGGTTTCGATGACGTGTGAAGTAGACACATGAAACATCATGCACTGGGGCACGCGAGGTTGGGCGGCGAGGGTGCCGAGTTCTTGTCCGCCCGAAGTTAACGGTGTAAATATTGAAGTCTTCCGCCACACCGACGTGGCGACTCCGGGACGGATCAGGGTGTCATGAGTTACGACTTGATCATTCGAGGTGGGCGGGTCGTCGATGGCTCAGGAGCGGCACCGCGCACCGCGGACATCGCCGTGCAGGACGGACTGATCGCCGAGGTCGGCCGGATCGACGGCGCCGCCCGGCGGACCATCGACGCTGACGGACTCACCGTCACACCAGGATTCGTTGATATCCACACGCATTTCGACGGTCAGGCGACGTGGGATCCACATCTGACGCCGTCGTGCTGGCACGGCGTCACCACCGCGATCATGGGCAATTGCGGCATCGGTTTCGCACCGGTGCGGCCCGACCGGCACGACTGGCTCATCGAATTGATGGAGGGCGTCGAGGACATCCCCGGCAGCGCGCTGGCGGAGGGGATCTCGTGGGAGTGGGAATCCTTCGGCGAGTACCTAGACGCGCTGGAGAGGATGCCGCGCGCCGTCGATGTCGGCACGCAGATACCGCAGGCCGCGGTGCGCGCCTATGTCATGGGCGACCGCGCACTGGATGCCCCGACCGCCGATGACCTGACCGCGATGAGCCAAGCGGTCACCGCCGGCCTGCGTGCGGGAGCCCTCGGCATGTCGTTCGGGCGCACCGCTGGACATCGCAGCGCGAGTGGGCAACCGGTGCCGGGAACGTATTCGGACGAGGACGAACTCGTTGCCTTGATGACCGCGATGGCCGAGGCGGGAAGTGGTGTCCTGCAGGTGGTGCCGGCCGGTGTGGGCGGTGAAATGGGCGGCGACCAACGGCATTCCATCGATAGCGAGGTCGAGTGGATCAGCCGGCTGGGCCAGCGGTTTCGGATACCGCTGACATTCTTGGCCATGGTCAACGAGCAAGACCCGCACGACTGGCAGCACTGGTTCAGTGCCGTGCGTACCGCCAACGCCGCCGGTGCGAATGTGCGACCACAAGTAGCAAGCCGCGCCTTCGGGATGTTGATGGGCCATCAGTCGCGGATGAATCCGTTCCGGCACCGGCGTAGTTACCGCGCCCTGATGGATCTGCCGCTCGACCAACGTGTTGCAGCCCTTCGCGACCCGCAGACGAAGGCGCGGATCCTCGCGGAGACGCCCGACGCGGGCGATGCACCGTCGGCCGATCAACTCAACCGCCATATGTTCAAACGGCTATACCCGCTCGGAGAGCGACTCGACTACGAACCGTCGGCTGACGACAGCATCGCGGCCATCGCAGCGCGCGAGGGTCGCGATCCGTGGGAGGTCACCTACGACACGCTGCTGCACGCCGATGGCAGAGAATTTCTGCTGTTCCCGCTGCTGAACTACGCCGGCAACGACTACCACCATCTGCACGACATGATGTCGGACCCACTTAGTTTGCAGGGCCTCGGCGACGGGGGAGCCCACTGCGGCATCATCTGTGACGCCAGCATGACGACCTACCTGATGTCCTACTGGGTGCGTGACCGCACGCGGGGCCCGCGGATCCCGCTGGAGACGGCCGTGCATCGGCTCACCGGCGATCCCGCCGCTTTCTACGGCCTCGGTGATCGCGGTGTCCTGGAGCCGGGCCGGCGCGCTGACATCAACCTCATCGACCTGGACAACTTGGGGCTGCACTATCCCGAGCAGGTGCGGGATCTGCCCGGCGGCGCGGGAAGGCTCATTCAGCGTTCCGATGGCTATGTCGAAACGCTGGTGCTCGGTCAGACCATCGTCGCCGACGGCGAGCTCACCGACCGTCGGCCCGGGGGCCTTGTCCGCGGCCCGCGGCCGATAGCGGCGGCATAACTGAAGACCTTGAACGACAACACGATTGACTCCCGACCCGGCACACGGGTGAAGTCGCTGCGGCACGGGGAACACGATTGCAGCGTCGCCGGCTTCGGCGAAACGTGAGAAACGTCTACGTCCGGCTTAGCGGTGGATCGCGTTAGCGGCGAAATCAGCAGCTTGATCGGTCATGCCGTTCGTCTTATAGGCGCTGTGGGCGGCCCGGCTGAATCCCTGGCCCGATGAGCAGACCGGATCCTGGGGTGTGCACAGGTCGAGCGTCTTGTGTGCGTAGAGCGGGCCGATGTTGATCGGTGGGGCGTCGCGGTCGATCAGGTTGAGAAATCCGGCGGAGGGCTTGCCGAACAGGGTGACCGCGGCGACGTGCGGGGCGACGGTGGGCGGCAACGGCCCGGTGATGCCCGCCGGGAGCGCGTAGCCGGGCGGGACGCTGTCGGAGGTGATGTAGGCCGCGATCGCGGCGCCCTGCGAATAACCGCCGAGAACGATCTTGGTAGCGGGGCAGGTGTTGACAGTGTCGAGGACTTTGTTGGCGGCGTCGGCAACGCCATCGGCGGCTTGCCCGAAGCTCAGCGACGCGGGGTAATTCACCCCGTACACATCGACCGTGCGGCCGCCCAGGCGGGATGTCAGGGCGTCGGAGAATTCTTGTCCGACGGTGCCGGGGCCGGGTGGTTCCAGGGTGCCGCGGGCGAAGATGACCTCGACGTCGGCGCACTGCCCATCGGCGGCGGCCTTGCTGATGGCCGGGGTCGTCACCGCCATTGCGAACAGCATCGTCAAGACAGCCGCGAATTGCAGGGCCCTCATCATTGGCTGCGCGCACCATGACAGCGGCGATATGCCGTAGCGGGTTGTCTCGTGCACGCTGTTGCCTTTCGTCGAGCGAGGATGCTTTGTGAAGCGTATGCGGTGGAAGACTCCCGCGCAGTGCGGCCTCCGGCGTCGATGCCGTCGGTCATTTTGATGTCTCGCACTAGCGGTGGTCAAACTCAGCACCTTGCAACACCCGGGATGGTGGTCTTCATTCCGCCCTCGTCGGCGGGAAAGGAAACTGCAGGTGACGGATGCGACCAAAAGCGTAACGATACGCAACGAAACGGCAGCTGAAGCGGTGTATTTCTCGATCAATGCGAGAGTCCGCGGTGTCGATTAGGTTTTCGCTTCGATTCGCAATACGCTAGCGCGCGGTTTGTCATCAACTCAGGAAAGCGGCCATGCCTATTCAGTCCGCGCTGGTGCGTCCACGACAGGCGCGTAGCGCCCAGCGATTCGCTTCCCGCGTTAAGTGCCCAACGGTCGGCCAGTGCTTCGACATCGAAGCCACTCGCGACGCAGACGGGTGGATGATCCGGATCCCAGAGATCGGCAGGGTCACCCGCGCCAGTCGCCGCGCAGCAGTGGAATTGGCAGCACGGGAATGCATCGCACTCTGGACCGGCATCCCGATCGGGTATGTCGCCGTCAACATCAAGCTCGGCTAAACGCCGAGCTTTATTTATTGGCCGAGGTGTATCTCGGGCGTGACCTCACCGCGATGGTGACCAAGAACGCTCATCATCATGACGGTGTTTGCGGCATTCGCCGCTTTGACCATGGCGACTTGCGTCGGCTATTACTTCGGTCGGCGCACGAGGTCAACGCAGTCGACTTGGAAAAAGCGAACTAGTCGAATCGCATTGGGGAGGCGGGCGGCTAGTCTGCTCGTGCTGGTCGCAGCCCGCCGCATTCGGCAGCGATTGCGACCCGAGCCCATGGTCGACCTGTTCGGGCTGAGAATCCTTGCGCCACTTGATCTGCTGCGAGGTAGCGTTACGCGGATGCGCTCCTACCGCGGTGCGCCAGGTTGGTGAGGCAACGAAATGTCAACGCTTGAGGGCAAGATCGCGTTCGTGACCGGCGCATCGTCGGGTCTCGGCGCTGAGACAGCCCGGTTGTTATCACGCCGGGGCGCAACGGTTTTCGGCATAGGCCGAGACGCCGCACGGTTGGCCGAGGTTTTCGGTGACGTCGAAAAGGGCTCATACGCATCGGTGGACATCGCATCGACGCAAGCCTGTAAAGACGCGATCGAGCAGTGCGTCCGCGAATTGGGCGGTCTGGATGTGTTGATCAACATTGCGGGGCGACACCAGATGCGACGTACTGAGTCGATGACCGACGACGAGTGGACGCAAGATCTCGCGGTCAACCTCAACGGGCCGTTCCACTTGTGCAAGGCGGCGCTGCCCTATCTGCTGGAGCGAGGCGGCAACATCGTCAACGTCAGCTCGATTGCCGGCGTCGAAGGCCAGGCCTATTCGGCCGGCTACTGCGCCGCCAAGCACGGCCTGATCGGGCTCACGCGGGCGTTGGCGGTCGAGTACACCGCGGATCGCTTGCGCGTCAACGCGGTTTGTCCCGGCGGCATGCTGACACCGCAGATCGAACAGTTCACCGCACCCGAGAACCCGAACTACGACCTGATCATGCGCACGGCCTCACCACGCGGCATGATGCAACCCCTCGACGTGGCGAACGTGATCGCATTCCTGGCCAGCGACGATGCAACGGCGATTCACGGCGCGGTCTATCGCGTCGACAACGGCAAAGGCGCCGGCTAGGCGGTCACGAGCCGGTGAAGCGCGGCTCCCGCCGCTCGGCGGTGGCCGAGACGCCCTCAACGAAGTCGGCGGTCGCCGCGAGCTTGATCTGCTCGGCTTGCTCCAACGCAGTGGCCGCGCGCACGCGATCGGCGAGATCGCCACGCAACGTCCGGCGGATGGATACCACTGCGAGTGGTGCACTGGCAGCGACCTTGGCCGCCAACTCATGCGCGCCGGACCGCACATCGCCGTCGGCCGTCAGACGGTCGCACAAGCCGATGCTCGCCGCTTCTTCCCCCGGCACCTCACGGCCGGTGTAGAGCAGGTCTTGAGCGCGCTGCGACCCGATGACGGCCGGCAACGTGACAGTGATCCCGAATCCCTGATGCAGGCCGAGCCGGCTGAAGTTCGCAACGAAGCGGGTGGACGGGCCGGCCACCCGGAAGTCGGCAACCAGCGCCAACCCGAGGCCGCCACCCACCGCCGCACCCTGTACGGCCGCGACGATCGGTGTGCGGGCCGTGAACAAACGCGCCGCCTCCTCGTACAGCGACCCTGTGGACGCCTCCACCGTCGGCTCGCTGCCACGCAGCGCGCCCGCTAGGTCCGCACCCGCGCAGAAGTGCCGACCAGCCGAGCAGAGCACGATCGCCCGCGCGTCACCGTCGGCATCAAGGCGTTCGAAGGTATCGGCCAACCCGGCGATGAGGGCGGCATCGAAATGGTTACGCGGGCCGTTCTCGAACTCGACCGTGGCGACGTGGTCAGCGGACACCTCAACGCGGATCTGATGAGTCATGAAGGCATTGAACACGGTGGAGCAGAATAGACACACCACCCGCACGCTCGATCGAAGGGCAGGACATGCGTATCGAAGGCTCAGTAGCGTTGGTCACTGGCGCCAACCGCGGTCTTGGTCAGCATTTGGCCGAACAGTTGCTCGCGAGGGGTGCGGCGAAGGTCTATGCGGCGGCTCGTCGACCCGAAACGGTCTCCGCTCAGGGCGTCGTTCCGCTGCGCCTCGACGTCACCGATGCCGACAGCATCGCAGCTGCGGCCGAGACTGCCTCTGACACAACGCTTTTAATCAACAATGCCGGCATTTATACCACCGGAGGTGTGCTCGAGACGCCGCTGGACACGATCCGCCGCGAGATGGAGACGAATTTCTTCGGAACCTTGCTCGTGACAAGGGCGTTCGCGCCACATCTGATCACCAACGCGCCCGGTGCGATCCTCAACGTCGCTTCGGTGCTGTCATGGCTGCATCCCATCGGCTTCGGGACCTACTCATGCTCCAAAGCGGCGTTGTGGGCCCAAACCGACGTCGTCCGCGAGGAACTCAAACCTCACGCCGTCGCTGTCACCGCGCTGCACGTGGGATTCATGGAGACCGACATGACGACCGGGATCGACGCGCCGAAATCCGATCCGGCCGCCGTCGCCGCGGACGCACTCGACGGCGTCGAGGCCGGGCTGGTCGAGGTGCTCGCTGACGATCTCACTCGCAGCGCCAAAGCCGAGCTGTCCGCAGATCGCGAAACCGTGACTTCTAACGCGGAGTCTTAAGTGGCTGTCAGCGCTCAGGAAGCTCGCGCCGACCAGGTGAAGCTCTGCATGTCGGGAATGCGAGACGTGAGCAGTGAGGCGACGCTGCGGCCGACCTGATCAGCGGTCCCCAGCGAAGTCTCGGAATCCAAGAACCCTTCCACCTCGACGCGCAGTGTCCGTCCCGTCCAGCGGGCGCGAGCATGCGCGTGCTGAACACCGGGCACTTCAATGGCAGCCGTCTCGGCGGTCGTGATGATCTCCGGGTCGACGCCATCGAGAAGACGGTGGGCGATGTCCGCCGTCACTTCCCAACCGACGTGACAAATGAATCCGGTGACGACGATTCCTGCGACCGCGTCAGCCCATGCCCAGCCCAGGGCAACCCCGATCAGGCCGAGCATCGCGCCCGCCGATGACAACGCATCCAGCCATGAGTGCTTGGCATCGGCCACCATGGTGGCCGAGCGAATCCGGCGGCCCACGGTCAATTTATATCTCGCCACCAGTTGGTTGCCCGCGATTCCCACCCCCGCGGCGGCGATGCCCCAGCCGACGTGACCCGTGCTGCCATGACGCAACAGCTTGCTGACACTTTCGAACCCGGCCACCAGGGCACTACCCCAAATCACCAGCGCCACACCGATTCCGGCGAGGTCTTCGGCCCGTTCGTAACCATACGGGTAGCGCTCGGTGGGAAGGTGGCGTGATGCCCGAAATCCGACGAACACCAGGGCGCTGGTCGACACATCCGACAGGTTGTGCAACGCGTCGCCCAGCAGCGCCACCGAACCTGATACCAATGCGATCGACAATTCGATCAGCCCGGTTACGGCCAGTCCCACGGCGCTGATGGCGACGGCGCGGTTCGCTTGCCGGCGTTCGCTCGCATCGTCGGTAGCGGTGTCGAGGGGGAAACTTGTCGCGGGGTCGCGGACCCCGTTGATCTGATGCATAGCGGTAAGCATGCCCGCCGCGGGCAGCATCGCAAAGACCGGCCGCCGGGCGAATGGCTCAGTCAGCCAACGCCCGTCCGACGATCAACGGATCCGGTTCGCCCACGACGTCAGCGTCCTTGTCGGCGTAGTCGAACTTGGCAAGCAAGTAACGCATGGCGTTGATGCGGGCACGCTTCTTGTCGTTGCTTTTGACCACTATCCACGGCGCGGCATCGGTATCGGTCGCGGCAAACATTTCCTCCTTCGCCGCGGTGTAGTCGTCCCATCGATTCACCGACTCCATATCCATCGAGGAAAACTTCCACTGCCGTACCGGGTCTACGAGACGGATGGCGAACCGGGTGCGTTGTTCTGCCGGTGACACCGAGAACCAGAACTTGGTCAGGCTGATGCCGTCGTTGACCAGCATCCCTTCGAAAAGAGGCGCCTGCCGCAGGAATTCAGCGTATTGCTCGGGCGTGCAAAAGCCCATTACCTTTTCGACACCGGCGCGGTTGTACCAGGACCGGTCGAAGAGAACCATCTCGCCACCCGCCGGGAGGTGGCCGATGTAGCGTTGGAAATACCACTGCGTCTGTTCGCGTTCGGACGGTTTCTCCAACGCCTCAACCCGCGCGCTGCGCGGATTGAGATGCTCCATGAATCGCTTGATGGTGCCACCCTTGCCGGCCGCGTCCCTACCCTCGAACACAATCACGTGACGGGCGCCGATGCGTTTGCCGTGCTGTTGTAGCTTGAGCAACTCGATTTGCAGGCGGCGTTTCAGATGCTCGTATTCATCGTGCGGCATGCGGTGGTCGTAGGGATATCGTTCGCGCCACGTATCGATGTGTTCGCCGTGCCGATCAAGCAGGACGGGGTCGTCATCATCACTATCGTCGACGGTGTAGCCATGCTCGGGCGTCGACAGGGTTTCCAGATCTATCTCGGGCATGACCCGACGCTCGCGCAAGGAACAACTACGTTACCCTTGACCTCAAGTTTGGTTGAGGTCTTAGCGTCATCTTGATGACACACACCCCGATCTCGTCGAGCAATCGCTGGCCCGAGGAATTGAGCACGATCGGCGCCCTCCGATTCGCCCGGCGCTCGGCACATTTCGACGAAACTGTCAGCTTCTACCGCGACCTGGTCGGCCTTCCACTGTGCGCCACATTCGGCGAGAGCTATGGCAGCAACGGAGCGATATTCGGCCTTCCTGGATCGAGTCTTACCTTCGAGATCGTGGAGGCGATCGGACCGGTGCCGGTGGATAGCCAGGAGCAGCTGTGCCTGTACTTCCCCGATCCCGCGGCTCAGCAGCAAGCTATTGCGCGCCTCGTAGCGGCAGGGGCCAAACCTGTTCAATCTCATCCGTATTGGGCGGCAACCGGTTCGATCACCTATCGCGATCCCGACGGTCGCGAGGTGGTATTCGCGCCGTTTGTCTTCGGCGTGAACGAACCCGTCGAAAGCAACATCTCTGGTGTGCACTGGACCGCGCCTTGACGACAAAATCATCGAGTGGTATTGCTGCCCCGTTTGCCGGTGACGCCGACGTAAATCGCAATCAAAACGACGGCGATGATGATTCCTACGAGAAAGGCGGTAAGCGCGAATCCGCCACCTTCTGAAGGGTAGACCAGCTTGTAGGTCACCCACGATCCGGCAAGCGACCCGATGGCGCCGAGCAAAATCGTCATGATGACACCGATGCTTTGCTTGCCCGGAAGAATGAGGCGCGCAAGCGCTCCTATGATCAGCCCGACGAAGATTGCTCCGACAACCGTTCCGATCATTTCCGCTCCTTCGCAGTAGGTCATCGGTTACCCGTTTCCGCCGATCCCACGCAAATACCCGGTGCAAAGTGGCTGAGAAAAGCGGAAGGCCACCGGGGTCGGGTCCACCGGTGGCCGTCCTCTGCGCTGGCTCGTCGTAGTTACTTCTTGAAGGCGTCCTTCACGTGCTCGGCGGCGTCCTTGACGCTGGACTTCGCCTGGTCGAGCTTGCCTTCGGTGCGGGTCTTGTCGTCGCCGGTGGCCTTGCCGAGACCTTCTTTGGCCTTACCAGCGATGTCGTCGATCTTGTTGCTCACTTTGTCGTGGGCTCCCATGCGCTTCAGCTCCTTTGCTCGGGGCAGTGCTGCCTCGCGTCCGGGATGTCTACCCGCGTCGATTGAGGGCCAAACCAGGTATGCGAGATTGGCACCATGCGGGTCGCGATCCTCGATGACTACCAGAACGTCGCGTTGAGCATGGCCGACTGGTCCGACGTGGCCGCCCGGGCCGAGATCACCGTGTTCAATGATCACCTCGCCGACCAGGACGCCGTCGTGAAGCGGCTGGCGCCGTTCGACGTGGTGTGCGTCATGCGGGAGCGCACACCATTGCCGCGTGACGTCATCGAGCGCCTGCCGCGGCTGAAGATGATCGCCTCGACCGGGCCGTTCAACGCTGCCGTCGACGTCGCGGCCGCCAAGGAACGCGGCATCTACGTGAGCACCACCGGTGGCTACGTGGAGTCCACGGTCGAGCTCACCTGGGCGCTGATCCTTGCCGCTGCCCGCCGGATCGTCGACGAGTCCGAGTCGGTGCGCGCCGGCGGCTGGCAAACCTCCGTCGGCCCGCAACTGGGCGGCACCGTGTTGGGCGTCCTCGGATTGGGACGCATCGGCAGCCGAGTGGCCAGAGTCGGCAAGGCGTTCGGGATGGACATCATCGCGTGGAGCGCAAACCTGACGCCCGAAGCCGCCGAACAAGCCGGGGCGACCTACGTGTCGAAAGACGAATTGTTCAGCCGCGCAGACGTCTTGACCATCCATCTGGTGCTCAGCGAGCGCTCCCGCGGGCTGGTCGGCAGCGGCGAGTTGGCTCTGATGAAGCCGACGGCGTTGTTAGTCAACACATCTCGAGGACCGATTATCGACGAGTCGGCCCTCCTCGAAGCTTTACGGTCGCGGCGACTTGGCGGCGCAGGCCTCGACGTCTTCGACGTCGAACCGTTGCCTGCCGGCCACCCGCTGCGATCGCTGGACAACGTGGTCGCCACGCCGCACATCGGTTACGTCGCCGAGCAGGTCTATCGGGTCTTCTACGGGGAATCTGCGGCCAAGATCGCCCGCTGGCTGAGCCAGGGCAGCTGACTTCGACGCACGGCGCCGGGACCACAACGCGTCGAGGAGGCCGAGAAGTGCTGACACCGCGGCGGCTAGCGCCCAGCCGAGCAAGATATCGACGACGAAATGCTCGGCCGAGTACACCAGCACGAAGGCCATCGCCAATGGGTAGGCCACCAGTAGCGGACGCCACCCGCGCCTGACCCGCCGCCACAGGAAGATGGAAATCATCGCGGTCAACGCGGCGTGCAGCGAGGGAATCGCCGCGACGAGATTCACACTGGCCTGTCCGGAGTTGACCAGCGCGCCCGCCGACTGCAGATGGAGCGTGCCCCAACCGCGGGTGGAGATTCGTTCCACGAACTGGTGAGCGCCCGGTTGGCTCATGTGCATCGCGCCCAGCAGTCCGCCGTCGGGAACGCCTGCAGCGCTTCGATACATGCACGGCGGGTTCGGCGGGCCACCGGCGATGTCGGCCGCTGTGCAACGCGCGGCCGCCCACGGTGGGGCCGCCGGCACGACCACGTAGACGGCGACCGCTGCGAATGACAGCACCACGAACCGACGGACGAATGCAGCCCAATCAGTCCGGTTGTACAGCCAGAGCACGCCCGCGACCGCGTAAGGCAGGATAAAAAACGACATGTAAATGCTGCTGATGATCATTTCCCACCACGGAGGCTGCGGCATCTTGATGCGCTCTTGCAGCCACACCGTCGGGACCGTGCCGAAGAATAGCCAGCGATCGGCATCGGGCTGGAATCGCCAGAGCGCGGCCGCGCCGAGCATGTCGGCCGCACCACGACTGAGGTCGTAGAGGACCAACACGAGTGCGAACGGCAGCCAATCGCGCAGGACGGTGACCACCTTGTGCCCGCGGCCAATGCTCGCGGCGATCAGTCCGGTAGCTATGTACAGCAGCAGCAATTCGCGGTTGAACGCGACCCCGTCCGTGACGGTTCGATAGGTGACCACCAGGGCCCACGTGCTGACAGCGACGCGCCGGGCCCAGGTGAGCCAAACTCCGCGGCTGACCGGATCGGACGTGTCGGCGGAATGGGGTGGCTGCGACACCACGGTGGAGGGCCGGCCGGTGCCTCGGCGCCCAGCAGGTGCTGTCTGTGGGTCGCGGTTGAACAGTCGGACCCGGCGATCGGTTGTTACTACCACCAGTCCAACCCTATCCTTTGCCGACCGTTTTCTATCCGTTCATTTTCGCGCGATTTGCATTTACGCTAATAAATCAGCCAAACACGCTGTAAGTGAAGGGTTTAACGCATCCCTAGCGCGGTACTGCGGGTGTCTATGTGGCAGCTGTGAATTCGCAGCCTCGTCTACTCACCCGTCGAGGTGCATCAGAGCCAAAACGCTCCACTGTCGTTGCACCTTCCGCTCTTCCGCGGTGGAGATCATGCCGGATGGTGCGAACATTTTCGACGGCACCGGATCCTCTTCGGTCAGTGGTATGCCGCCCCCGCGAATTGCCCTGAGTATCACCACAATTGCGGCCAGCACCACGATGACCACGACAGCGGCGAAGATGACCGACAGCGTGCCCTGGATGAACGTGTTCCTGACGACGTCAGCCAGCTGATCCTTCGTTTTCGCCGAGCCGAACGCCGTCTTACCCGATGCTTGGGCTGCGGCGTAGCGGAAGTGCTGCGTCCAGTAGCCGACGTTGGGATCGCCGGAGAAGATCTTCTGCCACGACGCGGTCAGCGTGACCGTCAGATCCCACAGCAACGGAATCCCCGGAATCCACACCCACTTCAGGTAGCCCTTCTTGATGACCACTACCGTGACGACGGTCAGTGCGATCGCGGCCAGCAATTGATTGGCGATGCCGAACAACGGGAACAGCGTGTTGATGCCGCCCAGTGGGTCGGTCACGCCCATCAGCAGGATGCTGCCCCACGCGGCGGCCACCGCCAGGCTGCAGATCCACACACCCGGGCGCCAGCTCGGATTTCGCAATTTGCTCAGCGGGCCGCCGAGGTTCCCGAGTGCGTCGGACAGCATGAAGCGCGCGACCCGGGTGCCCGCGTCGACCGCGGTCAGAATGAAGAGCGCCTCGAACATGATCGCGAAGTGATACCAGAACGCCTTCAGGCCCGAACCGCCCAAAACCCGTTGCAGCACTTCGGACATGCCGATCGCAAGCGTCGGTGCGCCGCCGGTGCGCGAAACTATCGATTTCTCGTCTACCGCGGCGGCGGCTTCATTCAGCTCGGCCGCAGTTACCGGCGGTCCCGACAGGCCAAGGTGATTGACGTAGTCGGCCGCGGTCGCCGCGGTGCCGCCGGTGCGAGCTACCGGTGCGTTGAGGGTGAAGTACAGATGCTGGTCGAGGATCGCGGCGCTGATCAATGCCATCACCGCGACAAACGACTCGGTGAGCATGCCGCCGTAGCCGATCAGCCGCATCTGGCTTTCTTTCTCCAGCAGCTTCGGCGTGGTGCCCGACGCGATCAGCGCGTGGAATCCCGACAGCGCGCCGCATGCGATGGTGATGAACAGAAATGGAAACAGCGATCCAGCGAACACCGGTCCATCACCGTGAGCGGCGAAGTGCGAGAGCGCCGGTGCGCTGAGGACCGGGTGCGCGATGCAGATGCCGGTCGCCAGCAAGGCGATGGCTCCGATCTTCATGAACGTCGACAGGTAATCGCGCGGTGCGAGCAGCAACCACACCGGCAACACCGACGCAACGAATCCGTAGCCGACGATCAGCCACGACACCGTCACCGGCGACAAGTTCAACCACGATGCGCCCCAAGCTGATTCGCCGACGACATCGCCGAACGCCACGGCGAGCATCAACAGCACGAAGCCGACCACCGACACTTCCGCTACCCGCCCGGGTCGCAGGAATCGCAAATAGCAGCCCATGAAGACGGCAATCGGGATCGTCATCGCGATGGAGAACACGCC
>NZ_DATNJW010000368.1:0-5203 GCF_035603715.1 Mycobacterium sp.
AACTCCGGCCCCGGACACAATTCGCTGCTGGTCTACATCGAGGGCCAGCTCGACTACGCCGTCCGCGGTATCACCACCATCCTGGACGGCGATCTGCGATACCTCGATGTCCGCCACGATGTGCAGCGCCGATACAACGAACGCATCCAGCGACGACTCACCAAGACGACGTGGATGTCGGGTTGCACCAGTTGGTATTTGACCAAGGACGGACACAACGTGTCGATGTACCCGGGGTTCGCCACCCAGTATCTTCGGCAGATGCGAGATTTCCAGTACGCCGACTACGACGCGGTCGAACATGCAGCCGTGCGCGTGAGCTCATCCGCCTGAGCGATGGCACCCAACCGACCGCCCCGCCCTGAAACCGGCACCATCGCCGGTGTTTTGGCAAACCTGCGGCGCGCCCCCAAACGCGTCCGGCGCCAATCACGGGAGGTCGTCGAAAACGCGGTTTCGCAGCTATTCGACGCCGCTGTCCGCTATCCCCACGGTGCGCTGGGCTCCGGGGAATACCGCATCGAAGACCTGGCCCGGCTGGCCGGCACCACCACCCGCAACATCCGGGTGTACCGCGACCGGGGCCTGTTGCCGCCACCGTTACGGGTCGGGCGGATCGCGCTGTTCAACGACACCCACCTGACCCGGCTGCGGCTGATCACCTCGATGCTCGACCGCGGATACAACATCGCGCACGTCCGGGAAATGCTCAGCGCCTGGGAGGAGGGCAAAGATCTCGGCGACGTGCTCGGCCTGGAAACGGCGATCGTCGGTACCTGGACCAGCGAGAAATCCCAGACCATGCCGTTGGCCGAGGCGCAACGACTCATCAACGACGCCAAAGCCTTCGACCGCCTGGTCCAACTACAAGTGATTCATCTCGACGACGGGCAAGCCACCATCACGCGACCCAAACTAGTTGAGGCGTTCAACGAGATCCGCGGCTACGGCATGGAGATGGACAAGCTCATCGACCTGCACGAGCACATCGTTCCGCTGATCGACCAAATCAGCGAAATGTTGGTGCGCGCCGGGGCCGAACACGTCGCCGACCGCATCAAGCCTCGGGAAGCCTTGCCCCCCGACACCGAAATCGCCGAGTTGATCACCATGCTGGTGCGATTTCGCACCCAGGCCGTCGCTTCGGTCACGGCCACCTTGGCTTCGTCGATCGAATCGACCATCGAGTCACTGGTCAGCCAGATTCTGGCCGAATACTTGGAACGCGAGCCGGACGCCGACGTCGGCTAGAGCGAAACGCGGCGCGCAACCAGATGCGGTGCCAGCGTGGCCAGTTTCTCGCAGGTCTCCTCGAATTCACGGTCGGGATCAGACGCGGCGATGATGCCGGCCCCGGCGCGCAGCCAGGTTCGTCCGTCCCGTTCGTAGACCGTGCGCAGAGTCAACGCCGCGTCAAGGCCACCGTCAGCCGAAAACATCACTACCGCACCGGAATACAACTCCCGCGGACTCTCGTCGAGACGCAGGATGGCGTCCACGCCGGCTGCCTTGGGGATGCCCGATGCGGTGACGGCTGGAAACAGCGTTTCCAGCGCGTCCATCCGGTCTTTCGACGCGTCAAGCCTGGCGGTCACCGTCGAACCGAGGTGCTGCACGCTGCCGCGCTCGCGCACCGTCATGAAATCGACCACCGCGGAGGATCCCGGTTCGGCAACCTCGTCGATCTCCTGAAGCGAGCTCCGCACCGACATGGCGTGCTCGACGATTTCCTTGGTGTTGGACTCCAGATCCTCGCGGGCCTGCCGGTCGCGCGCAGCGCCGTGGCCGAGCGCCCGAGTGCCGGCCAGCGGTTCCGTAACCACCACGCCGTCGTCGTGGACCGCCGCCACCAGTTCGGGGCTGTAGCCCAGCGCCCGAAAACCGCTGAGCTGCAACAGGAAAGAACGTGCTGGGGTGTTGTGCCGCCGACCCAATCGATACGTGGATGGGAAGTCCAACGCGAACGGCACATCGACGCTGCGAGATAGGATCACTTTGTGATACTTGCCGGCGGCGATCTCGTCGATGGCCGTGCCGACCCGGGCGCGGAAGTCACTGGTGTCGGCGGCCACGTCGATCTCGGACGCGACCGGCGTCGGCGTCGCGCCCGCACTGAGGACCCGGCTAACGATTTCGCGGTGGCGATTGTCAGCGTTGAACAGCTGAACGGCATCGTCGCTGACAACGATGCGGGTGCGCGGCCAGAACACTCGCGCCAACGGGGTCTGCGGCGCCAGCCGGTCCTGCAGGCCGAAGCGGTAGGCGCCGAATTCGAAGGCGATCCAGCCGAAGGCCTGATCGGTCTCCAGCAACAGCCGATCGACGGCCTCACCGAGCACCGGCCCCGGCCGACCGGACCAAGTCTCGCGCTGGGTCACCCCGTCGCGGATGATGCGCAGTTCGTCGTTGTCCAGCTCGATCGTGGCCAGCGCACCGATCGCCAACACCCATTGACCGTCGCGTTCGTACAACAGATATTGCTCGCCGTCACGCTCGGGCAACGCTGCAACCAACTCGGCCGCCAGGTCCGCGGGGACGGTGTCGACCGGTAAAGAAAACGGCGGTGACGCGGCTAATGCCTGTTTGGCTCCGACATCAACTTCGGTCACGCTTAGTAAATTTAGCCTAACCTATGAACAGACGGGGAACGCCGGTCGGCAACGCCATCGGCTGGCGGCCTAAGCACTGGTCAACCCGCTTTTTTCGATAGTGCTGGTCGAGTGCGTGATTGGTTGTCATGGAGCGTTTCCGCACCGTTCACGCCCCCGCCCCACAATGGATCCCATCCCACGCCCAGCCGACCACAGGATCGGGCGAGGCTGCGCTCCGATGAGAGGACAGCATCGTGTTCGTTATCCGGCTGCTTGACGGAGAAGAGATCAACGGGTCCGAGAACGACGAGCTCACCGTCAATGAGCAGACCGGCGTGCTCACCGTGCACCGAGTCGACGGGTTCGATGAAGTCACCACGCACTATTCGCCGTCGGCGTGGGCATCGGTGACGCACCGCATCAAGGGCTCCGTGGTGAGGCGCCCACCCGTCGGCGCCAGGCAGTGAGACACCGTCACGACAAGGTGATCGCGGCCTCCGGGCAGTTGCGCTCCGCGTCGGCGGCCTGTGCCTGGCGCTCACCGGAGACATCTTCGACAAGCACGATCGCATGCCCAACCTCGTCGGCGTCGAAGATCTCCGGCGCCAAGGTGTAGCAACGCCCGTGCCCCTCACAGCGATCTGCGTCGACAGCCACCCGCGTCACGACGCCGGCACCGGGAACGTCAGCGGCAGCGACTCCACCGACCGCAGCGCGGCCGTGTAAGTCAACTCGGTGCCGGGCTTGATCTCGTAATCGGGTATGCGGCGATGGAATTCGCGCAGCGCCACCCGCAGTTCCATCCGGGCCAGGTGAGACCCGAGGCAGCGGTGCGGACCACCTCCAAAGGCACGATGCCGGTTGGGGTTTCGACGGAAGTCGACGAGATCTGGATCGGGAAACTCGGCGGGGTCGGTGTTCGCAGCGCCGAGCAACGGGCTGACCCGCTCCCCCTTGTTGATCGGGCAACCGCCCACCTCGACATCTTGCATCGCGACTCGGGCGACGCCGGGTACCGGTGTCTCCCAGCGCAATAACTCCTCGATGGCGCTCGGCAAGACGTCGGGTTGCTCGACGAGCTGATGACGGTGTTCGGGATGCTGGGCGAGGTAAACGAAGAAGCAGTCCAGTGAGTCGGTCACCGTGTCGAGCCCCGCGATCAGGAAAAGAAAACAGATGTCGAGGATCTCGTGCCGGGTCAGCGGTTCTCCCTCGACCCTTGCCGCGATCAGCGACGACAGCACGTCGTCGCGGGGGCTGGCGATGTGGTCGTCGATCGCACGCTCAAAGTAGTCGTAGATCTGTTGCGCCACCTCGGCAGAGGCATCGTGGCGGCCCTCATAACCCGTCGCGCCTTCCGGCCGGATCACCCCGTCCTTCCATTCCAGGAACTTGTCCAGGTCTTCCAGCGGCAGGCCGAGCAGCTGCAGAAACACGGTGCAGGGCAGCGGCACAGCGAACTCCTCATGGAAGTCGCATTCGCCTCGATCGGCGAAGCGGTCGATCATCTCGTTCACCTGCTCGGCGACGCGGGGTTCGCGGCGGGCCATCTCCCGCGGCGTGAATAGCGGATCGAGGATTCGGCGGTACTTCGCGTGGTCGGGCGGGTCGATCTGGAGCGGAATCAACGGCCGGATGTTGCCCAGGTCGACGGCATCCATGTTCGATGAGAACAACTCGGTGTGCTTGAGCGCCATTTCGATATCGGCCAGCCGGCTGAGCACGACTACGTCCGGCGCCCGGAACACCGGGGTCGACTCGCGCAACGCCTTGTACATCGGTTGGGGTGCGGCGAGACCCGCCACCGTGTGGTTTACGAACCCGTCGGTTTCTGTCATGCCATTCAGACTGACACCAAACGTCGGCCCGGGATAGGGAATCCGCGCGTATTGCTGAACCGATGGTTCCCAGCGGCTAGCAACTTTGTCAGTGGAGCGATGTAGTATCGCACACATGTTCGAATCCCTTGCGATCGTCGATCCTGCCGCCGAGGAATCGGCGCTGGTCGAGCGCATCGCCGAGTTGGAACGATTGAAAGCCGCTGCAGCGGCGGGTCAGGCCCGCGCTGCGGCCGCGCTGGACGCGGCGCGCCGGGCGGCCGATGCCGCCGCGGGCGTACCGGCCGCGCGGCGTGGGCGCGGGGTCGCCAGTGAGGTTGCGCTTGCGCGACTCGATTCGCCCGCCCGGGGTAATCGGCATCTCGGCTTCGCGAAAGCTTTGGTGCATGAGATGCCGCACACCCTGGCCGCGTTGGAGGCAGGCGTGCTGACGGAGTGGCGGGCCACCTTGATCGTGCGCGAAAGCGCGTGCCTGGACGTCGATGACCGGCGGGCTTTGGATGCCGAGTTGTGCCGCGACCAAGCCGAACTCCAGGGCATGGGCGACGCACGGGTGGCGGCGGCTGCCAAGGCGATCAGTTACCGACTCGATCCGCATGCGGTCGTCGAGCGGGCCGCCAAGGCCGAAACCGAACGGACGGTGACCATTCGGCCCGCGCCGGACACGATGACCTATCTGACCGCGTTATTGCCTGTGGCCCAAGGTGTCTCAGTCTACGCAGCGCTGCGACGGGAAGCCGATGTCTGCGCCGACGGGCGCTCGCGTGGCCAGGT
>NZ_DATNJW010000369.1:0-10425 GCF_035603715.1 Mycobacterium sp.
GCGCCGCTGTCAACAGATTGTGTTCGCGCGCGCCCAGCGATATCGCCGCATCGAACAGCTCGGCCAGACCCGCCATGGGGTCGGCGGCCCTGCGGACTGCCTCAATCGTCGGCGTGAGGTCCTCGGCGATGCACTGGTCCAGCGCCGCGCGAACCAGTTCCGCCTTGGTCGGAAACCTCCGGTACAGGGTGCGCTCACCGACACCGGCGCGACGGGCGATCGCCTCGATGGGCGCGTCGGGCCCGAGTTCGCCGTAGACCTCCCGCGCGGCTTTCAGGATCCGTTCGGCGTTGCGTGCGGCATCCGCGCGTAACGGCCGGTCGGTCACCGCAGTCATCGCGCCAGCATAACTGACTGTTGACTGCCACTTAGCCGCGCTTTACGCTCGTGGAATTGACAGCCATCTGACACTTAACGGAAAACGCCGGTGACTTCAACAACTTCCGACTCTCGTCCCGAGACCGATCTTCCCGTCATACCGACCCCGCGGGCCGCACACTGTCCCCTTCATCCGCCGACTGAATTCGCCGACTGGCGAAACCAGCCCGGACTGCAGCGGGCGATGTGGAACGGGCAACAGGTGTGGTCGGTGAGCCGCTACCAGGACATCAGAGCTGCGTTAGTCGACCCGCGATTGTCGGCCGAAACCCTGCCTGACCTGTTCGATACAGCGAGCGGCAATGAGGCGCCGCCGATCTTCGCACGCATCGACGATCCCGAACACCATCGGTTGCGGCGCATGATGACCAGCCAGTTCACCTTCCGGCGTACCGAGGCGATGCGGCCGCAGATCCAGGAACTGGTCGACGGGTATCTGGACGCGATGATCGACAAGGGCCCGCCGGCCGACATCGTGCGCGACTTCGGCCTACCGGTGCCATCGATGGTGATCGCGCTGCTGCTTGGCGTCCCGCCCGAAGATCTCGAACTCTTCCAGCACAACACCTCCCTTGGATTGGACGTGAAGTCCACCGATGAGGAACGGGCGCAGGGCTTCATCGCGATGTATGCCTACATCCAGGAGTTGGTGGCGCGCAAGGAGCGCGATCCCGGCGACGACCTGATCAGCCGTCTCATCACTGACTACGTCGCGACCGGCCAACTCGACTACAACACCGTGGCGGTCAACGCGGTGATCATGATGCAGGCCGGCCACGAAACCACTGCCAACATGATCGGATTGGGAACCGTTGCACTGCTTGAGCATCCGGAGGTTTTCCAGCGGCTCGGCCAAACTGACGACGCCGCCGTCATCGCCAATGCCATCGAAGAGCTCATGCGCTATCTGTCTATCGTGCATGCTCAGGTGGACCGGATAGCGACCGAAGACCTCGTCCTCGGCGGCCAGCAAATCCGCACCGGGGACCGATTGTTGATGAACCTGCCTGCCGGGAACTGGGATCCCGAATTCGTCGACAGCCCAGACACTCTCGACGTCGCCCGAAATGCCCGCGGGCACTTGGCTTTCGGCTACGGCACTCACCAATGCATCGGCGCCAACCTGGCCAGGGTCGAAATGCAGGTCGCCTTTGCGACTCTGGCGCGCCGGCTCCCCGAGCTGCAACTGGCGGTGCCCCCAGATGAGCTGAGGTTCAAAGAGGCCGACATCTATGGCATGAAAGAGCTTCCGGTTACCTGGTGACACACGACATGCGGTTCGACGACCAGGTTGCGGTGATCACCGGCGCCGGTGGCGGTTTGGGCAAAGAGTACGCGTTGCTGCTGGCGTCGCGCGGCGCGCGGGTGTTGGTCAACGATATCGGCGGCTCGGTGACCGGAGCGGGCTCCAACACCGACGCCGCGGCCAACACGGTCGAGGAGATCCGCCAACACGGCGGCGAGGCCATCGCCGACACCCACAGTGTGACGAGTTCTGAAGGTGGACAGGCGATTATCGACGCGGCCATGCAAGCCTGGGGGCGGGTCGATATCGTGATCAACAATGCCGGGATCGTCCGCGATGCGCCGTTCGAGGACATCACCGCCGATCGGCTCGACCCGCTGATCGATGTGCATCTCAAGGGTGCGTTCTACGTGACGAGGCCCGCATGGAAGATCATGCTCGGGCAGCGCTACGGACGGATCCTCAACACCTGCTCGGCCGCCGGACTCCTTGGCGCCGAACGGATGAGCAATTACGGCTCGGCGAAGACCGGGTTGGTCGGCTTGACCCGAGTCTTGGCCGCCGAGGGCGCGGACCATGACATCAAAGTCAACGCGGTAGCGCCGATCGCCTACACCCGGATGCTGGCGCATTCGGTCGAGAGTGCCAGCCCGCCTGACGATCCGTCAGCTCAGGTCGTACTGGATGATCTTGTGACGCAATACCTTCAGAAGCTGGATCCGGCGCTGGTAGCCCCGGTGGCCGCGTTCCTGACCCACCGGGATTGTCCGGTGTCCGGTGAGATCTACACCGTCGGCGCCGGACACGTCGCCCGATTCTTCATCGGCCGAACAAAAGGCTTCTATAGCCCCGCGCTGTCCATCGAGCAGGTGCGTGACCATCTCGACGAGATCCGCGACGAGGATGGCTACACCGTACCGGGCGGGCCCGCCGACGAGATGAGCCAGCTGTTCGCCACCCTCCTGGCGAACCAGCCGAACTGACGGCTACAGGTGGCTGGCCGCGAAACCCGCGGCCTGCTGGGTCATCCCGTTCACCGGGTACGAGGAGTGCGCGAAGCTCGGCAGCCCGCCGGGATCACCGTTGCAGATCGTGTCGCCGTCCGCACATAGGTCGTCGGTCTTCGGCACATAGAGCGGACCGATCACCACCGCCGGCGCGCCGTAATTTTGCAGCCACTGAGCCGACGGCTTCCCGAAGAGCGTGACCGCGGCGACGTGGTTGGCAATCTCCGGCGGCATCGGCTTGGGCAGGAACTGTAAGTACTCCGCAGGCACTCCCGGAGGGATGGACGCCGAGGTGACGGCGCCGGCCACGGCCGCCCCCTGCGAATACCCGCCGAGCACAATCCTCGTCTTGGGGCAGTTCGCCGCGGTGGCCTCGATATGACCTTTGGCGTCTTTGATCCCATCGACCACGCTTCGGGCGAACTCGACGCGGTCGGAGAAGTTGCTACTGGCCTCGTAGTTGACCGGGTAGACGTCGAGCGACTTGGGGCCGATCGCTGTGCGTAATTCGTCGACGAATGGCTCCCCGATACCGCCGACACCCGCCGGCTCACCGGTGCCGCGGGCGAACACCGCCTCCACGTCAGGGCATGGTTGCGCGGAGCTGATCGCCATCGGGGTGCTGAACAACCCGCCGGCGATCATCAAAGCTGCGATGGGGACATGACCGATCTGGCGTAGGCGCATGATCCCCATAGTGCCGTACGGAACGCGAACGTGCCGCCGCGTGCTGACCAACACCGCGGCGAGCCCGCCGCCCAGGGTTACTGCTCCTCGGGTGAATCGTCGAGGACGCTGACGGCGATGCCGTACGGCAGGAATCGAACCTTCCGGCTCGAATCGGTGTTGTTCTTGTTTGCCCGCAGCGCATCGAGTTCGGAGGCGTACACCTCCTCGACGCGGGCGGTGCCGTCGGCGCTCACCGTATGAATCGCCCAGACCCCGTCACCCGTTTCGCCGGTGGTTTCCGGCCTGGTCGGTCGTCGCCCCGCCAAATCCTCAAAGAGTGACGCCCACCCGGCCCGACCACCGGGCCCCGTGAAGAACCGGCTGACTCCCTCGATCGCTTCGCGCAATCCCTCGCTCGCGTCGCGGATCACGTGCTCGAAGTCTTCCGGATCGAATCCGAACCGACCGTTGTCGTCCATTGCGGCCTCCTGGCTGCTCACACCGAATACACCCAGTGTGCGCATTTCGGCCGGCTCGCGCCACGCCTAGTAGCCGTAGCCCGGGTTCGCGTAAGGATTCTGCGGCATATACGGGCTCTGCTGATACGGATTCTGCTGGTAGGGGCTCTGCTGGTAGGGGTTCTGCTGGTAGGGGTTCTGCTGCTGATACGGGTTTTGCGGCTGCTGGGTCGCCCCACCCTGACCTTCGGGCACCTGAACCGGTATCGGCACCGGCACGAACGGCAGGTTCAGATATGTCGTCGTCATCGCCGGGGCCGTGGAGGTGGGGGGCGGCGGGGGTGGTGGCGGGGGCGGGGTACTCGGCGTGGTGCTGCTGGTCGCCTGCGGCGTCGTGGTCGTCGGCTGCGGCACGGTCGTGGTGACCTGGGCCCTCGTCGTCACAGGCGGCGGGGGTGGCGGAGGCGGGGGTACATACGTCTGGATCGGCGCCGGAGGCGGAGGCGGCGGCGCCTCGCTCGTCGGTGGCGGGACGACGATCGGCGACGGCTCTGCGCTCGGCGGGGCTGGGGGCACCGGGCTCGGCGATGGAAGCTGCGAGCTCAGCGGCGGCGGGGGCGGCGCTGTCGTCGTGCTGCTCGGCAGCGTGGGCGCGCGGTTGTCGCTACTGGTCAAGGTGAACGCCACACCGCCGATCGCGATCATCGACACCAGCGCGGCGAGTCCCAGAAACAACTGTGGCAGACGAGTTCCGCGGGGAGCCATGTCGAACGGCTCGGCCTTTGGCAGTTGCATCAGCTGCGACGGGGTGGCTCGGTTGTCGTCGGTGTCATAGGGCTCGCCGGTGTAGAGCACCGGCTCTTCGCCGGAATCGTCGGCCTGCGACCAGGCCAACTCGGTCAGCCTTTCCGAGGGGTCGTCGAAGAGCGCACCGGCCGTGGGGATGCCGAAGCTGCCGGTCGAGGCGCCGAATGTGCCGGTGGGAGTTCCGAGCGCGTCGGTGGGAGCCAGGAAGCGACCGGTGGTGGCTAGCCCGCTGGTCGAGGTTGCGAAGCTGCCGGTCGACGCGCCGACCAACGCGGCCATCGTCGTTTCTTCGCGTTGTTTGTCTTGCTGCTCGATCGGCTGTTTGGCGGAGAGCATCACCGCGCCGACCGCTGTCGCAAAGGCCGGCTGCACAGCGGTCACCACTGCGGCTTTGGTGTGCGACGAAAGGCGCTGCGCGACAACCGGGATCTTGGCACCCCCGCCCGCCATCGCTACAGCAGCGAGATCTCTGCTGCGAACCCTGTTGCGGCGCAACAGGTCGTCGAACGCGGAGAGCAAATCCTCGAGGCGTTCCTCGATCAGGCCGTCCAGCTCCGCTCGGCTCAGCTCCATGCGGGTGCGTTTGCCCGGCAAGTCGATAACCAGATCGGTCGCCTTGTCGGTGGACAGCCGCTCTTTGGCCAGACGGCACTCTTCACGCAGACTCGCGAATTGCCCTACGACGGCGGTGCTGGCGGGATCGGTCCCATCGCTGTGGCCCGCGCTGTCCAGCGCATGCACCATCAGTGCCTGATCGACGAGGTCCCCGGAGAACTCCGGAAAACGCAACGTGTCGGCGATTGGCGTGAAGTCCGACGCTGCGTCGGCCAGAGTGATGCTGGTGCCGCCGCCACCGAAATCGAGCAGCGCGACAACGCCTTTGGAAGGCAATCGTGAGTCGGAGTTCAACGCGGTCAGCGCGGCAACAGAGTCCGGCACTAGCCGCGGCGCGATACCACCGTGAACGAAATCGGCGTGGGTGATCAGTGCGTCCTGTAGTCCCCGCATCGCTTTCTGCCCCCAGTGCGCGGGGACGGCCATCGTGATGTTCGATGTGGACGCTTTGCCGCCAGTTGCGCTGGTCAACACATCCAGCGCTTCGACCAGCAACAGCGCTGGATCATGGGTGGAACCGTCGGCGGATTTCAGAACATGCGACCCACCAACTCGCTCGACGAAGCCGGCCATCAGTGTGCCGGTGTCAGCTGCCTCCGGGTTTGCCGAATCTTTCTCGGGCAGGCCTAATTCCGGCGCGCGATCCGGGAAAAGGGTCAGCACAGCGCGACGCGAGACGGGTGGCGTCCCACTGCGGACCGCGACTAAGTTTGTGGTCCCGATCGATAACCCCAACGGGTCATACATAAAGCGAATACTTTCGTCGATAGCGTTCGGTGGCCAGCGTCAACGATAACGGCGACGCACGCTATGACGGTCGGGCACAAGATCATCGGTATCCGGTCGATGCGGTTGCGTCACCGAAGTGATACCGCCGGCGGCTTGACAGGTCGAGAAGCGTCAGACCACGGTCAATGGCAGCGATCGCCGCGGCTGGAACTCGAACGTCGCCCCGCCGCTGACTTTGGCGACCGAGACCTCAGGCAGCTCCGTTGCGGCAGTGTCACTCTCGGAGAGCTCAGCAATCCAGTCGGTGCCCGTACCTGTGACCCGGACCTCGATGTGCGGGTCGACAGCGGTGGCGATCGCCTGCAACGGCTGGACCGACTCCGGTGAGCACAGCGAGATCCACGCGGCGTCGTCGTGAGCCGGCGACTGGTGGACCTGCAATTCAGTGCGCGCCTCGGCGTTGACGTAGCCCACCGGATTGAACAACGGATGCAACTCGAAAACCTTTAGCACACCGGGGATCCCATCCGGGAGAGACAGCGATCGGTGGATCCGTTCTGCACCAAGTCCGGCGACACCGGTCAGCCCGCGAGTGCATATCGAGTCGGCCAGCTTCACGTCCGAGCCGGCCCGCGCTCGCACCGCGATGGCAAAGGACAGATACAACAAGTGCATCTGCAGACAGACCTCGTCGGCCATGCGCACCAACGCCGAATGCGAGTACGCACTGAAGTCGAAGTCGGACACCACCGGGCCCGAATAGTCGGCCAGACCTTCCTCGGTCTGATCGATCGCATCGAGTTCCCAATTCGCGGCGCGGGTTTCGGCCACGATGTCCAGCGCCGGAATGCCCTCGACTGGCGGGTAAGCCTCGTCGATGATGACCGTCCAGGCGCAGTGCGGATGCCGGTCGGACGGAACCCGGGGCGGGCGGTGCACCGGTCGCACCTGCGCGCGAGCATTGGTCGCGACAGCGGTGGCGTCGAACGTCGGATCCTCGATGGTGTGGCACATTCCGAACACGTAGTCGTCGCCCATCGGTTCGACGTCCAGCAACGCGCCGCAGTGGTCCAGATGAAATTCGCCATGCCAGCGGTCGTGAATGGTGTAGCGGAAGTCCATGAACTGGGGCGGAGCGCCGATGTCGAGCTGTAGGCCCTTGAAAATCGTTGGCACGTCGACACCTTCGTAGTTCAGCGCGCGCTGCATGCGTCTGGTGTATATCGGGCTGGCGCCGGCCCATTCCTCGATGGCGATCTGCACCATCTCGTCGCGCCCGAACTCCTGGATGCACCACGCCATGCCGGAACGGTCGATCATCTGCCCGATCAACAGCAGTTCAGGTAGCAGAACCGCCAACTCCTGACGGGACAACTGGGCGTAGCGGGATTGGCTCACCGCCCAAAAATAGACTCGACTATGTTATAAAGTCAACAATGTCTATCGCCGCAGGCCAGAAGGCCCGAGCACCCGTCAGCCCCACCCGGCGAACCAAAGCGCCGCGCAAACGCGGCGACGACACTCGAGCGAAGATCATCGACGAAACGGTCCGCTGCATCGTGGAGGAGGGTTTTGCTGCCGCGACGGCAAAACATGTCGCCGAGCGAGCGGGAGTCACCTGGGGGGTGATCCAGTACCACTTCGGCGACCGCAACGGCTTACTGATGGCCGTCGTCGACGACGGAGTGGCCAGGCTGCTGGAAAGCCTCTCGTCGGCCGATGTCAGCGACCTGCCATTGCGAGAGCGCATCGAGGTAGTCGTCGACACTGCCTGGAGTTGCTACAGCAGCCCAACCTCGATGGCGGCGTTCGAGATCCTGGGCGCCCACCGCGGCGGCCTTGGCGGTTCATCGCGCCGCCACCTGCTGGAGATGAACTCCGCGATCGGTCAGCTCGGCCGGTTGATCACCGACGATCCGGCTAATGATGGTGTGGCCGAGGTGATTTGGGCAACGTTGCGTGGCGTCGTGCTGGCTCAGATGATCATGGGTACCTCGATCGATTGGCAGCGGGAGCGGCGCGCGCTCATCGATATGGTCACCCACTATCTGCGCTGAGCCGGCGTGTGCTGCAATGACGAGATGAGCTCAAATGGTCACGACGCCTGGCTCGCCGACGTCGCAGCGATAGAACTGATCAAGTACCGCTATCTGCGTGCCCTCGACACCAAGCATTGGGACGACTTCGCCGACACGCTCACCGAGGATGTCGTCGGCCACTACGGCTCGTCGATGGGCGAAGAACACCACTTCACCAACCGGGCCGATCTCGTCGAGTACATGCGCTCGTCGCTCGGATCGAACGTGATCACCGAGCATCGCGTCACCCATCCTGAGATCGAAGTGAACGGCGACGAGGCAACCGGCACCTGGTATCTGCAAGACCGGGTGATTGTGGCCGAATTCGACTTCATGCTGATCGGTGCCGGGTTCTACCACGATCAATATCGGCGTACCGCTGACGGATGGCGGATCAGCACGGTCGGATACGACCGGACCTACGACGCCACCATGTCGTTGAAGAACCTGGACTTCAAGATCACACCGGGCTGCGCGCTGGCCCTGTAGCCAGAATCTCTGTGGCGACGACCAGTTATTGGGTGATGGCCATGACCGCGCCGGGCCGCAGCCACTGAATGACCTGGACCAGCTTGGCATCGTCGATCGCGACACAGCCCTCGGTCGCGCCGCCGTCGGTGGTGTGAAAGAAGAATGCCGCGCCCTTGCCGGGCTCACGGTTTGGGTTGACGCCCATCACGACAGCATGCTTGTACTGCGGGATTTGCAGGTTTTCGCTGGCGTTGGTGTCGAATGGGCACTGCGGCCGTTGACAGACCTGCATGGTGTTGAACGTGGGACTGCCGTCATCGCCGTTCCACCAGTGGTGCGACCCGACCTGAACGTATTTGAGACCGCCGCCGGGGTTGGGTGCGGTCCCAAATGCAAACGGTAGGGCGAAAACTCCCATAGGCGTGGCCGGGTAGCCGCTCTTGGCTTGTGGCGCAAGGCCTGCCGATCCGATATGTGTCGGTATGCCGGCCTCGACCGGCTGCCAACCCTGGGCGTCGCGTTGGTAGATATCCATTTTCGCGTTCGAACCGCCGGTCCCGACAACGGAAATCACCTGAGTGGCGTTGCCGACCGAGGGAGCAAACCAAGGTGCGCCGACTGCACCCCCCTTCGGAGCTGTCGCCATGGGTACAACGGCTGCGCACACCGCAGCGCACAATAGACCCAGCAGTCGGCGCACGCCTCTATGGTCTGCGCCGCACGATGGGCAGGTCAAGTCAAGGTTTAGCGTCGATCAGGTCACCGCGCGGCCGCGACGCAGCGCTGGGGCGATGTGTCGCCGCTGGTGCCCCGATATGTTCGTATGCGTTGCGCGCAGGCTCCCCGGGTATAGAAAGCATTGGATGCCACCGACAAATCGCAGCCATCCCGCTGAGGAGGGCAGCACGACGAAGCTCGCCACCGCGAGCGGTGTCGCCGTGCCTCCGCTCACGGTCTGGCTGGGATCGGCGATGTACACCTTTCCGGTCGACCGGGATGTGATCGTCGGTCGCGACCGCGACTGCGATATCCGCTTTCAAGACATCGATCCCGACGACCTCACTCTGATCTCGCGGGTGCACGCGATTCTGCGGTTCGACAGCGGTCAGTGGGTGGTTGTCGACAAAAGCCAGAACGGCATTTTCGTCGCCGGTTCACGCGCCAACCTGGTGCCCATCCGCGACCGCCTGAGCATCGCGTTGGGCAGCCCGCGCGGACCGCAGCTGACATTCCGGGTCGCGGCATCACCGCCGTCGAGGCCCCGCACTCCTCAACCAGTCGAACACCGAGCCGATGAGCCGCCGGGCGGCAGCCCCACAACCGCGATGTTCCGGCCCACCGGTCCGCAGCCCGCTGCGCGTGCGCCGTCGCGGCCGCTGATTCGTCCCACGGCGTCGCAGCCGAGCCGACCCGCCCCTCCCCGCCCGGTCGGCGGGCCCAGGCGGGCCCCGGGTTCGGCGGCCTCGGCGACGATCGGCCGCGCCAAGACCAACAACGTCGTCGTCGAGGACGCGCTGGCCTCCCGCGTGCACGCGGTGCTGGTGGCCGGCCCGGCCGGCTTGGAAATCCGCGACAACCACAGCAGCAACGGCACATTCGTTAACGGCGCGCTGATCACCAGCGCCATGCTGCGCGACGGAGATGTCGTCACGATCGGCAACACCGACTTGCTCGCGACCCGCAACACTCTGGTGCCCCAACCGATGGCCGCCCGCACCAATGGCCTGACCGCACACGGGCTGGCGCTAACCGTCGATGGGCGCCAACTGCTGCAGGATGTGTCCTTCACCGCGAAACCGGGGACGCTGACCGCCGTGATCGGGCCCTCCGGCGCAGGAAAGTCCACGCTGGTCAAACTGATCGGGGGCGCGATGCCACGCAGCGCCGGCGTGGTTGCGTTCGACGGCCACGACGTGCACGCCGAGTACGCCTCGATGCGCTCGCGAATCGGGATGGTGCCTCAGGAC
>NZ_DATNJW010000370.1:0-7385 GCF_035603715.1 Mycobacterium sp.
CGTTCGCCATGATCCAGCTGTCCGACCGCGGTCAGTTCTTCGTCGAGCCCGGCGAGGACACCTACGAGGGCCAGGTGGTGGGCATCAACCCGCGCGCCGAGGACCTCGACGTCAACGTCACGCGTGAGAAGAAGCTCACCAACATGCGCTCGTCGACGGCCGACGTGATGGAGACGCTGGCCCGGCCGCTGGAACTCGGCCTCGAGCAGGCCATGGAGTTCTGCGCCGAGGACGAGTGCGTGGAGGTCACTCCCGAGGTGGTGCGGGTCCGCAAGGTCGAGCTTGTCGCGACCCTGCGCGCGCGGGCGAAGGCGCGGGCCAAGGCGCGCGGCTAGCCGCCGGATGCGCGTGGCCGAACACACGGGCACCGATACCCTGTTGGGCGTGCCGAAACGAGCCCGCCGGGTCTACGCGACCACCGGCGTGCTGGTTTCGTTGCTGGCGTTCGCCGGCTGCACCGTCAGCCCGCCGCCGGCGCCGCAGAGCACCGAGACCAAACGCAGCACGGTCCCGCCACCGCAGCGCAAGACGCAGATCATCATGGGCATCGACTCGATCGGCGCCGGTTTCAACCCGCATCTGCTGTCCGATCTGTCCGCGGTGAACGCCGCAATCAGTGCGCTGGTGTTGCCCAGCGCATTTCGTCCGGTGCCCGATCCGGCCACGCCGACGGGATCCCGGTGGGAGATGGATCCGACGCTGCTGGTGTCCGCCGAGGTAACAGGGGAAAACCCGTTCACGGTCACCTACCGGATCCGGCCGGAGGCGCAGTGGACCGACAACGCCCCGATTGCCGCCGACGACTTCTGGTATCTGTGGCGACAGATGGTCGGCCAACCCGGTGTGGTGGACCCGGCCGGGTATGACCGGATCACCGGCGTGCAGTCGATTGACGGCGGCAAGCAGGCCGTCGTCACCTTCGCCCGGCCCTACCCGGCGTGGCGCGAATTGTTCAGCAACATCCTTCCGGCGCACATCGTCAAGGACGTGCCGGGCGGCTTCCCGGCTGGGCTGGCGCGTGCCATGCCGGTCACCGGTGGACAGTTCCGGGTGGAGTCCATCGACCCGCAACGCGACGAGATCCTGCTTGCCCGCAACGACCGGTACTGGGGACCGCCGGCCAAGCCAGACATGATCCTGTTCCGCCGGGCTGGGGCGCCTGCCGCGCTGGCCGACTCGGTCCGAAACGGCGATACCCAGGTGGCCCAAGTGCACGGTGGCTCAGCGGTTTTCGCGCAGCTGTCGGCGATCCCAGACGTGCGGACCGCCCGCATCATGACACCCCGGGTCATGCAGCTGACGCTGCGCGCCAACGAGGCCAAGCTGGCCGATGCACAGGTGCGCAAGGCAATCTTCGGACTACTCGATGTCGACCTGCTCGCGGCCGTGGGTGCGGGCAGCGACAACACCGTCACCTTGGACCAGGCACAGATCCGCTCGCCCAGCGATCCGGGCTACGTGCCGACGGCGCCCCCGGTGCCGACCCGAACGGCGGCATTGGGATTGCTGGAAGCGGCCGGCTACCAGATCGACAACGACACCTCGACCCCGGAGATCACCCGCGGGCACGTCACCAAGGACGGCAAGCAACTCACGCTGGTCCTGGGTGTGGCGGCCAACGATCCGACGGCGGTGGCAGTGGCCAACACCGCCGCCGACCAGTTGCGGAATGTCGGCATCGCCGCCACCGTGCTGGCGCTTGACCCGGTAGCGATGTACCGCGATGCGCTGGTCAACAACCGGGTAGACGCGTTGGTGGGCTGGCGCGAGGCCGGCGGAAACTTGGCGACGCAGTTGGCTTCCCGCTACAGCTGCCCGGCGCTGGAGGCGACCACGGTATCGACGGCCACGGCACCGACGTCCGCGCCCGACTCATCGGCGTCGCCCAAGCCCGCTCCGCCCACCACTCCGACAGCGACGACGTCGACACCGGGTGCCCATGGGCAGGAGTCGGGCGCGTTGGTGCAGGCGCCGTCGAACTTGACCGGCATCTGTGACCACAGCATCCAGTCCGACATCGACGCCGCGCTGAACGGGACCAAGGACATCAACGATGTGGTCAACGCCGTGGAACCGCGGCTGTGGGATATGTCCACGGTGCTGCCGATCCTGCAGGACACCACGATCGTCGGCGCGGGCCCGAGTGTGCAGAATGTCAGCCTTTCCGGCGCGGTGCCGGTCGGCATCGTCGGCGACGCCGGACAGTGGGTCAAGAGCGCTCAGTGATCGTCCATCGGTAACGATTCGGTATCTATTGGACCAATGCCAGTGAATCGGCGTCCTTAAGGTTCGTCTCAGGTAACGTTCGAAGTACTGGTTCAGGAACAAGCGGGGGCTGCAACCACCCAGACGCCAAGTGCGGACCGACCAGGGGGCGGCCCGCCCTTGGGCGCCTAACCTTAAATGTATTGTGCCGCAACGAAAATTAGCGGCTAAGTCAGGTGTGGGAGCACGGTGTCGACGATCTGGGCGAGTTGACGCTTGTTGGGTGGGGCGCCGGTCAGCAGCAGCTGCTGGTTGATCATCGCGGTGCCGGCTCGCGCGGTATACGGCGTCAGCATGGCCGCGTCGATCTCGCCATTGGCCGCGCCGGCCTGCAGGACCGACTCGATCATCCGCAATCGGGGCCCGACGACGGCGTCAGCGAAGATCGCGCGCAACTCCGTCTCATGCAACAGCTGCTGCATGATGAACAGCCCGGGGAAAGCGGTCTTACCCGCAACGAGATCGCAGTGTGCATTGAAAATGGCCAGCAGATTCTCCCGTGCCGATCGGTCCGCCCGCGGCTCGGGCAGCGGCGGTAGCGCGTAGAGCAACGCCGCCTGAACCAAGTCGTGCTTGCTGGACCACCGCCGATACAACGCGGCTTTACCGGTGCGTGCCTGCGCGGCGATGCCTTCCATGGTCAGTCCGCCGTAGCCGACGGCAGCCAATTCGGCCAGCGTCGCGTCGTACAGGGCGTCCTCGAGTTGCTTGCCCCGGCGGCGGGTGCGGACCGTTGCCGTCTGCTCTGCCATGCGACGATAGTAGTCAGCAACGTATATTCGCCGGAGCTGGGCTTTGCCGAGTTGCTGACTATCGCTGCGGCCCATTGGTTTAAGCCCACGAAATCCTTTGCCGCACAGCGCAACGGTAGGGTCATCCCATGCAGGAGACTCCCCGGCTGCTGTTCGTGCATGCCCACCCCGATGACGAGACCATCACCAATGGCGCCACCATCGCCCACTATGTCGGTCGTGGCGCACAGGTGCAGGTCGTCACTTGCACGCTCGGCGAGGAGGGCGAGGTGATCGGCGACCAATGGGCGCAGCTGGCCGTTGACCACGCCGACCAACTCGGCGGCTACCGCATCGGCGAACTGACCGCCGCACTGCACGCCCTGGGCGTCGGCGGGCCGACCTACCTCGGCGGCCCGGGCCGGTGGCGTGACTCGGGGATGGTCGGCGCCGAGGCACGCAGCCGGCAACGGTTCGCCGACGCCGACCAGCACGAGGCCGTCGGCGCGCTGGTCGCCATCATCCGCGAGCTGCGCCCGCACGTCGTGGTGACCTACGACCCCAACGGCGGGTACGGCCATCCCGACCACATTCAGACTCACGTCGTCACCACAGCAGCGGTGGCCGCGGCCGGCACCGACGAGTACCCGGGGACGCCGTGGTCGGTGCCCAAGTTGTATTGGACCGTCATTGCCCGTAGCGCGTTCACGGCCGGGTGGGAGGCGCTCGGCCCCGGCGACTTGCGCGACGAATGGATAATTCCACCGGCCGACGGCGACTTCGGCGAACTCGGCTACGGCGACGACGAAATCGACGCCGTGATCGACGACCCGGATGCCTTGCCGGCCAAGACGGCGGCCCTGCTTGCGCACGCCACTCAGCTCACCGTCGGACCCACCGGCAAGGCGCTGGCGCTGTCGAACAACCTGGCGCTCCCGATCGTCGCGCAGGAGCACTACGTTTTGGTTGCCGGCGCCGCCGGCGATCGCGATGAGCGCGGTTGGGAGACCGATCTGCTCGCCGGAGTCGACTTCGCCGGACCCGCTACGCGGTAGGCTGCCGGAATGGACCCGGATCTGGACTACAACCAGCAGCACTGGCAGGACCGGCTGGACAACTTCCAGTGGACTGTCATGTCCATCGTTTCGCAATTGGACAGCGTCCCGACCTGAGCACTACCGCGCCGCGCCTCCGCAATATCGATGACACCGGTGCGACGAATCCTGTATTCCGTGTCGCCGTTTTGACCGTGTTGGCGGTCGACGGTGCGATTTCGGCAGTTGGCGGGGCACTGCTGTTGCCCAGCTATATCGGTTCGATCCCGTTTCCCGTCAGCGCATTGGTCAGCGGTCTGCTCAACGCCGCTCTGGTCTGGGCTGCGGGACATTGGACCTCGTCGGCGCGGGTGGCCGCGCTGCCGCTGTGGACCTGGTTGCTGACACTCCTGTTGATGTACCTGCCCGGTCCGGGCGGCGACGTCATCTTCGGCGGCCGAGGCGTGCTGGCCTACAGTCCGTTATTGCTGCTCGCGATGGGTATAGTGCCGCCGTTGGTGGTGCTGTACCGGTGCTGGCCGACCCGTTGAGGGCAGGCACCCCCTACCGCACAGCTGGAGGCTACTGTTGTCGCTCATGGCACGCGTCGGGTCGCAGATAGTTGGGACGTGCGGATGAAATTTGGATGGCCGGAAGTTACACAGACGTGCCGTTGACTCCGGGTGAAGAGCCGACCTTGCTAGCCAGCCCGTCGGTGCCTCCTCGTGCCAGCGCTTCTGCGCTGCGGCGGGTGTTACGGCGTGCCCGCGACGGGGTGGCGTTGAACGTCGACGAGGCGGCGGTCGCGATGACCGCACGCGGCGAGGATCTGGCCGACCTGTGTCGCAGCGCCGCCCAGGTGCGCGACGCCGGTCTGGAATCGGCCGGACGCCGTGGTGGGACTGGACGGCTACCGGTCAGCTACTCCCGCAAGGTGTTCATCCCGGTGACGCATCTGTGCCGCGACTCCTGCAATTACTGCACTTTTGTCACGGTGCCCGGCAAATTACGCGCCGCGGGCACCGGGATGTATCTGGAGCCCGACGAGATTCTCGACATCGCCCGTCGCGGTGCCGAACTTGGTTGTAAGGAAGCACTATTCACCCTCGGTGATCGGCCCGAAGATCGGTGGCCGGAGGCCCGGGAATGGCTGGACGAACGCGGCTACGACTCCACTCTGTCTTATCTGCGGGCGATGGCGATCCGGGTGCTGGAAGAAACCGGGCTGCTGCCGCATCTGAACCCCGGGGTGATGAGCTGGTCGGAGCTCTCCCGGTTGAAGCCGGTGGCGCCGTCGATGGGCATGATGCTGGAGACCACGTCTCGGCGGCTGTTTGAGACAAAAGGCCTTGCGCACTACGGCAGCCCGGACAAAGACCCCGAGGTCCGGCTGCGCACGTTGACCGATGCGGGTCGGCTGTCGATTCCGTTCACCACCGGCCTGCTGGTGGGCATCGGCGAGACGCTCACCGAGCGTGCCGAGACTCTGCACGCGATTCGCAAGTCGCACAAGGAGTTCGGTCACGTCCAGGAAGTCATCGTGCAGAACTTCCGGGCCAAGCAGCACACCGCGATGGCCGCAACGCCGGACGCCGACATCGACGAATTCCTGGCCACCGTCGCGGTCTCGCGGTTGGTCCTCGGCCCCGCGATGCGTATCCAGGCACCGCCGAACCTGGTGTCGGCGCAGGAATGTCTGGCGTTGATCGCCGCCGGAGTCGACGACTGGGGCGGCGTCTCGCCGCTCACGCCCGACCATGTGAACCCCGAACGGCCCTGGCCCGCCCTCGACGATCTCGCCGCCGTCACGGCCGAGGCGGGATACGACTTGGTGGAACGACTGACCGCCCAGCCCAAGTACGTGCAGGCGGGAGCGGCGTGGATCGACCCGCGGGTGCGCGGGCACGTTGCCGCGCTGGCCGATCCGGCCACCGGACTTGCCCTCGATGTGAAGCCGGTGGGCATGCCGTGGCAGGAGCCCGACGAGGTGGCATCGTCCGGCCGGGTCGATCTGAACGCCGCGATCGACACCGAAGGCCGGCTGACCGAGACTCGCAGCGACCTGGATAGTGCCTTCGGTGACTGGGAGTCGATCCGCGCCCAGGTGCACGACTTGGCGGCCCGCGCGCCGGAGCGCATCGACACCGACGTGCTCGCCGCCCTGCGCTCGGCCGAACGTGACCCGGCCAGCTGTACCGACGCGGACTACCTCGCGTTGGCCACCGCCGACGGACCCGCGCTGGAAGCCGTTACCGCGCTGGCAGATTCGCTGCGCCGCGACGCGGTCGGTGACGACGTCACGTTCGTGGTGAACCGCAACATCAACTTCACCAACATCTGCTACACGGGTTGCCGGTTCTGCGCTTTCGCGCAGCGCAAAGACGACGCCGACGCCTATTCGCTGTCGTCCGACGAGGTTGCCCAGCGGGCGTGGGAGGCGCATGTCGCCGGTGCGACCGAAGTCTGCATGCAAGGTGGTATCGACCCCGAGTTGCCGGTCACCGGTTACGCCGACCTGGTCCGCGCGGTCAAGGCGCGGGTGCCGTCGATGCATGTGCACGCGTTTTCGCCGATGGAGATCGCCAACGGCGTCACCAAGAGCGGGTTGAGCATTCGCGAGTGGCTGACCAGCCTGCGCGAAGCGGGCCTGGACACCATCCCCGGCACGGCCGCCGAGATTCTCGACGACGAAGTCCGCTGGGTACTCACCAAGGGCAAGCTACCCACTTCGATGTGGATCGAGGTGGTGACGACCGCGCATGAGGTGGGCCTGCGGTCGTCCTCGACGATGATGTACGGCCACGTCGACGAACCGCGGCATTGGGTCGGCCACCTGAACGTGCTGCGTGACATCCAAGACCGCACCGGCGGCTTCACCGAGTTCGTCCCACTGCCGTTCGTGCATCAGAACTCGCCGCTGTACCTCGCCGGTGCCTCGCGGCCGGGACCCACCCACCGTGACAATCGCGCCGTGCATGCGTTGGCGCGGATCATGCTGCACGGCCGGATTTCTCAAATTCAGACCAGCTGGGTCAAGCTCGGCATCGAGCGCACGCAGGTGATGCTCAACGGCGGTGCCAACGACCTGGGTGGCACGTTGATGGAGGAGACCATCTCGCGGATGGCCGGCTCCGAATACGGCTCCGCCAAAACCGCCTCCGAGTTGATGGCGATCGCCGAGGGGATTGGGCGTCCGGCACGCCAGCGCACCACTGACTACAACCCTCTTGCCGCGTAGTTGTCGGTGGCCCCGGGTATACCCGGGGCTGTGAATCATCACATCGACAACGACCGTTTTCCCGAATGGCAGCCCTTCATCGAGGCCGTGCAACAGCGTGGCCCGCACACCGGCACC